>JAIBDV010000236.1 GCA_024686055.1 Neptuniibacter sp. | reverse complement strand
TCAGTCGCTGTAATACACCCCTTCAATCAGTTCGACATGCTCTGTATCCCCGAAGAACACCATCGACCAGGCTTCACTCTTGAACGGCGCGGTACGGTTCTCGCGGCTATAGACCTGCAAAGTGTTGTAGATAAAGCGACGATCCATCTCATCCAGGTCGACACTGACTTCCACCACCAGCGGGTTATACTGAGTGCCACCAAAGGCACAACGGAAAGAACGACCACGGTACAGACCGTACAATAGCTTGTAGACTGAACGGCTCTTATCTTCATCAAACAGCTGCAGGCTTTTACATACCCGGCTGGACAGCTCCGCCAGCAATACCGGATTCGCATCCAGCGCCAGCTGGGTCATCACCTCGCCATATATCTTAAAGCGATCATGCTCATCCAGAATTTGCGCTTTGAGCTTGCCGACCACAAAATCGCGATAGAAATCAGCGATGCCCGTGATATCACCTTCATGGCCCACTGTTTCAGGCTCTGCTACCCGACGGGTGCTGAAGTACGTCTCGATCTCGTCATCGTTGCAGCCAATGATAAAGTCCAGGCTTTCTGACTCACGCAGTACAATCAATCCCTGCTCTTCAGCATAGAGGCAAACATCTTTAAACGATGGGAAGCCATACTCTTTATAGTCAAAGTCAGACTTCAAGTTTTTCATCATCGCTGCAACGCGAGCACCCAGTACCTGGTGACCATTGCTTTCCACAACCCGTGCTGCTTCAATTAACAGTGATAGTAATTCATCACTGGCATTTTCATCGGACGTTTCGGCCGAATAGTCACTGGAGTTGCCTGTTTTTACTTCGGCTTTAGCCACCTGAATGGCGCGGCTCTGCTCCGACAATGTGCCATGGTAATAAAAACGGTCGCAGGCACTGGTATAGAACTCTTTGGTCGCATCTTTAGTACCACCAATCCCGATTACATTTTTACCAATTTCACGTAACTTGTTGAATACAGGGACGAAATCACGATCATCAGCAACTACAGCGTAGGTGTCTATGGTTGGATTGGTATAAGCAACCGAAAGTGCTTCAATAATAAGCCGGATATCAGATGAGTTTTTGTAGCTATTTATATACCGTACATCTTCATGCTGAATCAGATTATTCTGCAGCATCGACCGAATTGCTTGTTTTTTACCGTCGCTCACTGGAATTTTATAAATATCACCAAATGACCGTCTGATAACAATCCGCCCATGCTCTGTAAGCTTCTTTAAATCATAACTAAGATCAAGTGGCTGGCCAAATTCAAGGCAAAATCCGGCAAAATTCTCTAAATCAATAAAAAGCGCTATCTGTTCTCTCGAATCCATATAAATATAAACCTTTTTTATGTGCCATAAAGACTGAGTCAATATTGCCGCTTTTAACTTCAATTCTAAGCGGTCTTTTCCGCACCCGGATTTCACTGAGCAGGTAGCTTTAACAGCGATAATCGCACATCAGAGCTCGTATCCATACGCTCGAAAAATCATAGCCAGAGCGTTATAGATTACCCGCTTTATCAGCCAGATGTAACCCTCCTACAGATTAACAATCACTCATAATTCATGGTCACAGAGACAGTACAATCAACAACATAGCACCCTATCTCCCCGCTGGTTCGGCAACTAAAATCAACCGGATAGAAAGCACAGCCGGGATTCGCTGATAAACTGCTAAAAGCCACTGAAATTCTGGAGCAGATAATGAAGCAAGCCCCCCTCACCTATTTCGCTTTTCTTATGCTGTGTTGCCCCCTCGCCTGCGCACAGAACTGGCAGGCACCGCTGCTACAGGGCCATCCGATGGTCGGGCACATTTATGATCTGAACCAGCAACAAATCATCAGCGAAGCTGAGCTGATAAACCGGCTCCGCCTCAGCACGCTTATTTTGATTGGTGAGAAACATGATAATAATGATCATCACCAACTCGAAGCGCGGTTGATAAAAGCCCTGACCCAGGGCCTGAATAAGCCCGCCATTGTTTTTGAAATGCTGACCGACAAACAACAGCCGCTGCTGGATACACTTTCCACTGATGAGCCCCTCAGCCGGATGAAAACCAGGCTGCAGTGGGATAAGCAAAGCTGGCCCTGGCCTGATTATGGCCCGCTATTTCAGCTAACCCGACAAAACATGGCGCCACTGATTGGCGGGAATATCAACCGCCAGACAATCAGAGCAATCTATAAACGCGAACCCAACGCACTGAGTGACAGCCGCTTTTCCACTCTGACGACTATCGCCGATAATGTCCGCCAGCAGATTCACAGCGAGGTTTACCGTAATCATTGCGAGCTGATGCCCCGCGACACCCTCAAACCCATGGTCAATGTACAGCTGGCACGCGATGCCAGTATGGCCAGCGCGATGCTGGACAACCGTACCGACCAGGGCGCGGTGCTGATAGCCGGTGGCTTTCATGTGCGTAAAGACCTCAGCGTGCCGGTGCACCTTACTGCCAGACAACCGAACCTGAGTCAGGCTGTGGTATTACTGGCCGAGGTACAGGCCGGAAAAACCAGCCCGGCGGATTACAGCAATAAACAGCAGGCCGACTACCTGTGGCTGACACCGAAGCAGAATGACATCGATTACTGTGCACAAATGCGGGCGCAGATGGAGCAAAAGGCAGCGAAACGCAGCTGAGCCCCTCCCCTGGCAGCCTTAAATACGCGATACTTGGCAACTATCACTGGAACTACATGGAAAACCCGATGCCCTGGCTACAAATCAAGATTGAGATCACCCCGGAACGGTCTGAACAGTACGAAGATATCCTGCTGGCGGCTGGCTGCGCAGCCGTCACCTTCGAAGACACCAAAGATCATCCCATCTTTGAGCCAGAGCTGGGCACCACCCCATTGTGGAGCCATACCACCATTACCGGCCTGTTTGATGCCAGCCATGATCTGCAGCAAACCCGGAAATTTATTGATCAGGCGCATCAGCAGCTGTTTGCTGACAGCCCGATGCCCAGCGTGAAAGCCGAAATCCTTGAAGATAAAGACTGGGAGCGAGCCTGGATGGAAAACTACCATCCCATGCAGTTCGGTAACCGCCTCTGGGTGTGCCCAAGCTGGCGTGAAGCGCCTGAGCCTGATGCTGTAAACCTGATGCTGGACCCGGGGCTGGCCTTCGGCACCGGTACCCACCCCACCACCGCACTGTGTCTGAACTGGCTTGATGGCGAAGTACTGGACGGCAAACAGGTGGTCGATTTTGGCTGCGGCTCTGGCATTCTGGGCATCGCCGCACTGCTGCTGGGCGCTGAGCATGTCACCGCCATCGATATCGATGTTCAGGCCTTACAGGCCACGCGGGATAACCTGCAACGCAACAAACTGGCAGAAAGCCGACTCGACGCATGGCTGCCGGAAAACGCCCCGGCCGTCGAAGTTGATTACCTGGTCGCCAATATCCTGGCCGGCCCTCTGATCGAGCTGGCCCCGATTATTGCCAGCCACCTCAAAACAGGCGGCCGACTGGCACTGTCCGGGCTGCTTTCCAATCAGGCGCAGGACATCGTTGATACCTACAGCGCGTGGTTCGAACTTGAGCCGGTGGTGGAGAAAGACGACTGGATCCGGGTAACCGGCACCAAACGCTAATCGGCCTTTCAGCCCAGAAACAAAAGGATAACGGATGGCACGCACCATCATCACGGAATGCCCTGCCTGCTTTACCCGCTTCAAGGTAACGCCAGGCCAGTTGCAGCTTGCAGCGGGCAAAGTTCGCTGTGGTGCCTGCCTGCTGGTATTCAAAGCAGGAGAGCCTGCTGACAAAAACCCCAGCATTGCCCCCTACAATTCTGAGCCTGATATCGATTTCGGCGATATTGACCTGGAACTGGACAGCACACCTGCACGAAAAAAAACCGCAGCACCAGCAGCGCCAGCCAGGCCTGCTCGTGGTGCTATCCAGCCTGGTAAACGTAAACAGGCCGTCCCCGCCACACGGCAAGGGGCACAATCAGCAGCAGACAAACAGGCGCTGGCCAAAAAGATAGCGGCACAAAAAGCCGAGCAAAAAGCCGCGATCGCCCGCCAGGTTGCCTCTATCGAAGCGACCCGTTCAGCGCCCGAAAAACCAGAGCACCCACCCCAGCGCAGCCGTACCCGTCAGGCTCAGGCTCAGGCTCAGGCTCAGGCTCAGGCTCAGGCTAAACAGCAGCCTGCACGCAAAGCCCCAGCGACAAAAACCCGACCTGTCAGTCCCCCGGATGACCACAGCGCCAACCCGCTACTGGATGCACTTGGCGTTGAAGCCATTCAACTGCACCCACCCACACCGCCCGCACGGCCACTGCGCACCACCGGCTGGACCCTGGCAACCCTGATGGCTCTGGTGCTACTGATTGGCCAGTACGGCTGGTTTGAACGTAACACTCTGGCCTGGCAGGCCCCCTGGCATAGCCTCTATCGGCAGGCCTGTGCTGCACTTAATTGCCAGCTCCCCACACGCCAGTCCATTACCCAGATCCGCAGCCAGCAAATGCTGGTGCAGGATCACCCCGACTACCAGGACGCCCTGCAAATCCAGCTGCTGCTGGAAAACGCTGCCCCTTTCGACCAGCCCTGGCCCGCACTGGGCTTAAGTTTCACTGACCTCAAGGGTCGCACCGTTGCCCAACGGCGTTTCCAACCTGTTGATTACCTTGATTTAAAATCAGCTGATCCCTTGACAATGCCAACAGGACAACCGGTACAGATCCGACTGGAGATTATGCAGCCAGGCGTGCGCGCCGTTAGCTATGCCCTGTCGATTGTCAAGCCCGACACTGGCAAATAATGGTTAAAAAAGCAGCAAAATCCCCTTGGACAGCGTGGCCCTAATCGGTATCATTGCTCCCCTTCCTGAATGAGTACTTTGAACGCGACCTGAGTGTTGCGCAGAGATTCTTTTACCCAAATTTAGGTGCAGTATGTTTCAGATCGGCCCCTACGCCATTGACAGTCAGGTCATTCTGGCGCCAATGGCAGGCGTCACAGATCAGCCCTTTCGCAACCTCTGTCGTCAGCTTGGTGCTGGCCTGGTGGTGTCGGAAATGGTGACGGCGGACACCCGCCTGTGGAACACACGCAAGTCCAGCCTTCGCCTTAACCATCAGGGCGAAGCGGAACCCAGATCTGTACAGATTGCGGGCGGCGACCCGCAGATGATGGCAGATGCCGCACGGATGAATGCCGAACGTGGCGCCCAGATTATCGACATTAATATGGGTTGCCCGGCAAAAAAAGTGTGTAATAAAGCAGCCGGGTCCGCCCTGCTGAAAGACGAAGCGCTGGTGGCAGAAATATTGCACAGCGTGGTGGCGGCCGTAACGCTGCCCGTCACACTGAAAATTCGCACGGGCTGGGACCTTGAACACCAGAACG
>JAIBDV010000026.1 GCA_024686055.1 Neptuniibacter sp. | reverse complement strand
TCGGTCTGCCCGATGACGAGGCCCAGGAGACCCATTACGCAATAAAGATTCCCTATGCCATGGGGATTATTGCCACCCGCTCCCTCACCGGCCAGGTGGATGGCATCAAAGAGCTGGAAGCCCAGCATGAAGTACGAATCCGCAATGGCATGATCGCCTACGATTACCTGCAGAAGCTGCGTAACGGCCAGGATACGCCAGAGAATATCGCCCGCTTTGATGAACTGAAGCAGGATCTGGGCTACGGCCTGCTGCTTAAACGTTATACCGACAAGGTAACTGACGCCACCGAAGCACAGATCCAGCTGGCAGTGAAGGACTCCACACCACCAGTGGCACCGCTGTTCTTTACCTTCCGTATTATGGTGGCCTGTGGCGTTGCTTCCCTGCTGATCTTTGCGCTGTCGTTCTACTACAACGCTCGCCGTCAGATTGAAAACAAGCGCTGGTTGCTGCGCGCTGCGCTGTATGGCATTCCGCTGCCCTGGATCGCCATTGAGACCGGCTGGTTTGTGGCCGAGTTTGGTCGCCAGCCCTGGGCAATCAGTGAAATTCTGCCGACGTTTATGGCCACCTCCAGCCTGACCAGCAGTGATCTGATTCTCAGCCTGAGCGGCTTTATCACCTTCTATACCGTGCTGGCCATTATCGAGTTCTGGCTGATGTTCAAATTTGCCCGCCTCGGCCCCAGCTGCCTGCACACCGGCAAATACCACTTTGAGCGCGACCACGCTGCCAGCGCCTGAGGAGCTTCGCCATGTTATTTGATTACGAAACACTGAAACTGATCTGGTGGGGTCTGATTGGCGCACTGCTGATCGGCTTCGCCCTCACCGATGGTATGGATATGGGGGTCGGCACCCTGCTGCCCTTTGTCGGCAAAGATGATAACGAGCGCCGGGTGGTAATCAACACTGTTGGTGCCCACTGGGATGGTAACCAGGTCTGGTTTATTACCGCCGGTGGCGCGCTGTTTGCCGCCTGGCCGATGGTGTATGCCACCGCCTTTTCCGGCTTCTACTTTGCCATGATGCTGGTGCTGTTTGCGCTGTTCCTGCGCCCGGTCGGTTTTGACTACCGCAGCAAAATCGACGCGCATAAATGGCGCAATAGCTGGGACTGGGCACTGTTCGTCGGCAGCAGCATCCCGCCACTGGTATTCGGTATCACCTTTGGCAACCTGCTGCAGGGGGTGCCGTTTACCCTGGATGAGTTTATGCGCGCCAGCTACCACGGCTCCTTCTTTGGTTTGCTAAATCCATTCGGCCTGCTGTGTGGACTGGTCAGCACCGCCATGATCACCATGCATGGTGGCTTCTGGCTGCAGCTGCGCGCTGACAGCCCAGTCGGCGATCGCGCTGGACGTGCCGGACGGATCAGTGCTCTGGTGACAGGCGTGCTGTTTCTGCTGGCCGGTGCCTGGGTGGCCTTTGGCCTGGATGGCTATGTGATCACCCAGCTGCCGGACACTAATGGCCTGCCCGACCCACTGGCAAAAACCGTCACACTGCAACCGGGCGCCTGGCTGAACAACTATGACGCCCAGCCCCTGACGCTGGCGTTCCCGTTGCTGGGTCTGCTTGGCGCGGTGATGGGCATGCTCTGCTCCATGGCGTGCCGTCCGGCACTGGCCTTCACCGCCAGCTCACTAAGTATTGCCGGGATTATCCTGACGGCAGGCGTATCACTGTTCCCGTTTGTGATGCCCTCCAGCCTTAATCTTAATGCCAGCCTGACCCTGTGGGATGCCACCTCCAGCCAGATGACACTGAACCTGATGTTCTGGGTGGTGGCGATCTTCCTGCCGATCATCATCGGTTACACCCTGTGGTGCTATATCAAGATGTGGCGCAAGGTGACGGTGGCCGAAATCGAACAGAACAGCCATTCCAGCTATTAAACGAGGAGTTGAATATGTGGTATTTCGCCTGGATTCTCGGTGTGCTGCTGGCCTGCGCACTGGGGGTAATCAATGTGATGTGGTACGAAATGGAGCAGCACCAGGATAACGTTGCCCGCGATGAGGCTGACGGAACAGACTGATGGCCCTCTCTCCCCGCCCGACAACGCCACACGACAGCAACGCCGCCAAAGGCTGGCTGCGCAGTCAGAAACAGCGGGCCGGTCATCTGCTCAGCGCCTCGGTGGCGCTGGGCAGCCTGGCCGGTATTCTGCTGATCGCTCAGGCCGCTATTCTGGCCTATGTCAGTGATCAGGCGATGTTTCAACAGCAGTCGCTGGAACCACTTAACCCATGGCTCTGGGCCATGGTGGCCCTGCTGCTGGGCCGGGTGCTGCTCAAGCGTGTCAGCAACCGGCTGGCCTTCGAGGGCGCTGCCCGGATAAAAGCCAGCCTGCGCCGCCAGCTCACCGAGCACCTGTTCCAGCTGGGCCCACAGCCCAACCAGCGTAGCGCCGCGCTCAGCACCTTGCTGAACGAAGGCGTTGAAGCACTGGAAGATTACTATGCCCGCTACCTGCCCGCCGTCGCCTTCAGCGCGATGATCCCGCTGGCCATTCTGGCAGTCGTACTGCCGCTGGATGGACTGTCCGGGCTGATCTTTTTGTTTACCGCCCCGCTGATCCCGTTCTTTATGATCCTGATCGGCACACAGGCGGAAGCGCTGAACCAGCAACGCTGGCAGCAACTGGCCCGACTGGGCAACCATTTTCTCGATCTGATCCAGGGTCTGACCCAGCTGCGACTGTTTAATGCCAGCCGCCGCGAAGCCGACACTGTGGCGCAGATTGCCGACGACTATCGCCGGGCTACGATGTCAGTCCTCAAGGTCGCCTTCCTCTCATCACTGGCGCTGGAGTTCCTCGCGACCATCAGCATCGCGCTGGTTGCCGTGACCATCGGCTTCCGGCTTTATTATGGCCAGCTGGATTTTGGCACCGGTTTTCTGATTCTGTTGCTGGCACCGGAGTTCTATCTGCCGCTGCGTAATATGGGCACCCAGTACCACGCCCGCATGGCCGGGGTTAGTGCTGCCGAGTCGATGCTGGAATTGCTGGCCCAGCAGCCTGCCGAGCAAGGCCATCAAACACTGCCCGACACTGCAGGCCAGCCACCACAGATCAGCCTCGACCAGGTTCACTATCAGTATGGTGAACACCAGGCGCTGAGCGGGCTGAGCCTGCAGTTTGGCCCGCGCGGACTCCACGCCATCGTCGGCCGCAGTGGAGCCGGCAAAAGCACCCTGCTGGATCTGCTGCTGGGCTTTATTCAGCCAGACCAGGGCCAGCTGCTGATCAACCGCACCGCCCTGCAACAGCTGGATATCCAGCACTGGCGCGCGCAGCTGAGCTGGGTGCCCCAGTCGCCCCGGCTGTTCTTTGGCAGCGTGGCCGATAACCTGCGCCTGGCCTGCCCCGACGCCAGCGATGCACAGTTACAACAGGCGGCCCGCCAAGCCGGGGCTGACGAATTTATTCAGCAGCTGCCTCAGGGTTACCAGACACCACTGGGCGAATCAGGGGCGACCCTCTCCGGCGGTCAGCGCCAGCGGCTGGCACTGGCCCGGGCGCTGCTAAAAAACGCCCCGGTACTAATTCTGGATGAACCCAGCGCTCACCTGGACCCACACAGCGAAGCCCTGGTTCAGGCAGCACTGGCCGATTACGCCCGTGACCATCTGGTGATTGTGGTCGCCCAGCGACTGCATACCATCCGCCAGGCCGAACAGATCTATCTGCTGCACGACGGCCAGCTGACCGAACAGGGCCAGCATACAACTCTGCTGGCGCAGGGCGGCCACTATGCCCACCTGCTCAGCGGCAAAAGCACGCCATCCTGAAACCCTTGCGAGGAGAGAGCCGATGTCCCGCTCATCTACCAGTAATCTGCAGTTACTTGTGCGCCTGCTGCGGCTGGCCCGGCCCCATCTGGGCTGGATGGCACTGGGGGTTTTACTGGCGCTGATCACCGCGCTGGCCAATGTCGGCCTGCTGGCCGTCTCCGGCTGGTTTCTGGCCAGCATGGCCGCCGCCGGGATTGCCGGGGTCAGCATGAACTACTTCACCCCCGCCGGGGTAATCCGTTTTCTGGCCATTGTGCGTACCGCCGGCCGCTATGGCGAACGGCTGGTCACTCACAACGCCACCCTGAAACTGCTGGCGGAGCTGCGCGTCTGGTTCTACCGAAAACTGGAGCCACTGGCCCCCGCCCACCTGCAGCACTACCACAGCGGTGATCTGCTGAGCCGGATTCAGGCCGATATCGACCAGCTGGATAACCTCTATCTTAAGCTGCTGGTACCTATGCTGGTGGCACTGATCGCTGTACCGCTGATCCTGTTTATCATCAGCCGCTACGACCTTGATCTTGCGCTACTGGCACTGGCCGGCCTGCTCAGTGTGGCGTTGCTGATCCCGCTGTGGAGCGGCTGGCGCAGCCAGCAGCCCGGCCAGCGTCAGATAGAATGCGCAGCACATTTACGCAGTGCCCAGCTGGATGCGGTACAGGGTATGCGCGAGCTGCTGATCTATGGTGCCGCCACGCGCCATCAGGACCACTGCCAGCAGCTGAGTGACCAGCTGATTCAGGCCCAGCGCCAGCGCGATAAAATTGCCGCCAGCAGCGACGCACTGTCACTGTTAATGGTGAACCTGACGGTGATTGCCAGCCTCTGGCTGCTGATCCCCCAGGTAGACAGCGGCAGCCGTCCACCGGCTGAACTGGCGATGCTGGCCCTGCTCATTCTGGCCAGCTTTGAGGTCGTACTGCCAATGCCAGGAGCACTGGAACAACTTAGCAGCACCCTGGCCGCCGCCCGTCGGTTATTCAGCCTGGCGGACCAGCCGCCAGCACGGCCCGAACCGACCCACCCGGCGACCCTGCCCGCCGCATATGATATCGAGATTCGCCAGCTAAGCTTCCAGTACCCTGGCCAGCAGCAGCTCGCCCTCAACCAGCTGAGCCTGCGGATCAATCAGGGGGATAATATCGCCCTGATCGGCCCCAGCGGCAGCGGTAAAACCACCCTGACCAACCTGCTGCTGGGCTTCTGGCGCAGCGATGACGGCCAAATTTTTCTCGGTGGCACCGATATCAGCCAGCTGGACAGCGACGCCCTGCGCAGCCAGATTGCTGTGGTTTCCCAGCACCCGCATCTGTTTGCCGCCACCCTGGCCGATAACCTGCGCCTGGCTCGACCGGACGCCACCGATGCCATGCTGGATGAAGCCTGCGCGCAGGCGGGTTTACTGGACTTTATACAGAGCCTGCCCGATGGCTATCACAGCTGGCTGGGCGAAACAGGACAGGGATTATCAGGCGGCCAGGCCCGGCGGCTGGCGATTGCTCAGGCGCTGCTCAAACCCGCACCGATTCTGATTCTGGATGAGCCGACGGAAGGGCTGGACCCGATCACCGAGCAGGCAGTGATCAACGCCCTGCAGCCGCTGATGGCAGAGAAAACGGTAATCCTGATCAGCCACCGCCCGGCGATGCTGCAAGCGATGGACCGGATTTACCTGCTCGCGCAGGGCCAGCTGCGTGACCAGGGCGATCACGTCAGCTTACTGGCCAGTAATGATTACTACCGCCAGCTATTGCGGTATTTCTAAAACAGATTGACGGGCACGCGCTTCCTGCAACGATGCCCAGGCCGCATTGAACGCCTCAGCCCGGCTGATAAACTGACGGTGGCCCGGCACCAGTGCCAGCAGGCCCAGCTTCTCAAATACCTGCTCCACATCATCCTGCACACCGACCAGAATCACCGAACGGCCCATCTGCTGACCCCGCTCCACCACCTGCTCAATGGCCAGTGCCGTGGAGATATCAATCAGCGGCACTTCGGTGAAATCGAGCAGGATTTTACTGTAGTTGCTATGGCTTTCAATCTTGCGGTTAATGTCCCGCGCCGCCGCATAACTGACCGGGCCATTGAACCGTACCAGCAACAACTGACCATCGGCCTGGCGCAACAGCACGCTCTCATCCGGTGTCAATCCGTCATGCCCGGCCGGGTCTGCCCCGGCCACACGGGTCTGGCGAGTCTGAATTTCAGCCAGTCGTTTGAGGGTGTAAACGTTGGCGACAAACACCCCGACCAGCACCGCCGTAATCAGATCGACAAACACTGTCAGCCCCAGCACCAGCAGCATCAACACCCGGACAAACATTGGCACAGAACCGAGCCGTAGCAGGAATGGCCAGTCGATAATATCCAGCCCGACCTTAATCAGAATCCCAGCCAGCACCGCCTGCGGGATCTGCTCTGCCACGGGAGCCGCTCCCAATACCAGCACCAGCAATAACAAAGCATGGATTACCCCGGCTCGCGACGAATGCCCTCCAGCTTTGATGTTCACTACCGTGCGCATGGTTGCCCCGGCTCCCGGCAGGCCACCGACCATGCCAGCAAACAGGTTGCCTATGCCCTGGCCGATCAGTTCACGGTCCGAGTTATGGTGGCTGCGCGTCATGGTATCGGCCACCAGCGAAGTCAGTAGCGAGTCCACCGAACCCAGCAGTGCCAGCACCGCGGCAGCCATCAGCATCGCAGTCAGCATCTGTGGTTCAAAATGAGGAATAATCAGCTCAGGCAGGCCGGTGGGTATATCACCAATAATACTGACACCACTGTCTGGCAGCGCCAGCTTGTATACCAGCACGCCCACCAGCAAGGCAAAGAGTGACGCCGGCATCAGCCGGGCCAGGCGAGAAGGATAGATCAGAGTAATAAACAGGACCACAGCACCCAGCAACAGGCTGGGCATGTGAATATCAGCAACAAGTACCGGCAACGCCAGCGCACTGGCCAGTACACTGCCCTGGCTGGCATGGCCCAGTAGCGGGGCCAGCTGCAGCAGAATAATGATCAGACCGATACCGCTCATAAAACCGGAGATCACCGGCAACGGCACCATGGTGATATAGCGACCCATTTTCAGCAGTCCTAATGCGACCTGCATCAGCCCCGCCAGCATCACTGCCGTAAATGACAACAACAACCCCTGACCGGGAAACGCCGCTTCAAACTCGACAACCGTGGCTGCCATCACCACGGTCATGGGCCCGGTGGGCCCAGAAATCTGTGAAGGAGTACCGCCAAACAGTGCAGCGAAAAAGCCCACCACAATGGCACCGTACAACCCGGCAACGGCCCCCGCACCCGAGGCGACCCCGAATGCAAGCGCCAATGGCAATGCCACCACTCCAGCAGTGACACCGCCCCATACATCGCCTTGCAGACCTTTCTTCGCTAACATCCTGCCGCCTCAACCTGTCTCAGAGTTACGGCACTATTGGACGCCTTTCAACGCAGAATACAATGCAACTTAACGCCTGTTGTGCACTGCAACGACTAACATCACGGTAATAAATAGCTTATCGATCAAACGCCCGTACCATGGAATCCAGCTGGGCAATGGTCTTGCGCAATTCCTGTGAGGCATCAGCGGCCCGCTGTGAAGCATTCTGATTACTGTGGGACAGTTCGCGGATGGAACCGACATTAATGCCGATCTCATCAACCACCACATTCTGCCGCTCAGCCGACTGGGCAACCTCCACACAGCGCTGAGTGATCGCCTGCACCTCCTGTTGTACCTGAGCAAACATTTCATCGGTGCTGCGCACGACATTAACGCTGCGTTCGGCTCGCTCCCGGCCCGCTTCCATGGTATCCACTGCCTGGGCGACTGACTGCTGGATTTTTTCAATGGCTGCACGGATCTCAAGAGTAGACTGCTGAGTTCGGCTGGCCAGGGTGCGCACCTCATCAGACACCACGGCAAAACCACGGCCCTGGTCACCCGCCCGCGCGGCCTCAATCGCGGCATTAAGCGCCAGCAGATTAGTTTGCGCCGCAATTTCACTAATGACCGTCACCACAGTACCAATCTGGTCCGCATGGGCCTGCAGATCTCGCGCACTCTCAGAAGCCTGAATGACATCCTGTGACAGGTCCGTAATCAACGCCATGGTGTTATTCAGATTCTCACGGCCATCGCCCGTCTGGTTATATAGAGACTGACTGGACCTGGAAGTATCAGAGGTGTTGTCCGCAATGGCATGGGTCGCATCCACCATCTGCTTCATAGCCGCGGCAACCGCATCGGTTTCTGTTTCCTGTCGGCCAATACCATCATTACTCTGCTTAATAGAAGCTTCGGTAATATCCACCACCTGACTAATCGACTGAGCGATATCCTCCAGCCGACCCAGCACCGTTTTCTTACGGGCCTCATTCATCCGCATCGCCAGTTCAATCTCCCCAACTTCATCCATCCGGGAACAATACATCAGCTGGGTTAAAGGATTTTGTACAATCTGGCGGGAACGATGCGTCAACGATTTCAGCGGCGATAATAACCGTAACACGACCGTCAGTAGCGCAGATTCAGCGATAAATACTACGCCAAGCTGCCTCCAGTCAGCCCCGACTGCCACCAACGCTACCATGCTCGCCAGCATCACAATAAGCGCTATGCTCCAGCTCTGCTGCGCCAATGAACGTGGCCGTAAATGTTTCGCTGCTTTCCCGGTATTAGCCAGGTCGTAAACATGCTGTGCTGTACTGACCATCTGCGCCGTCGGCTGGGTACGCACCGATTGATAACCCACTTTTCGACCGTTTTCATACAGCGGTGTGACATAGGCATCAACCCAGTAATGATCACCGTTTTTACAACGATTTTTAACAATACCGCGCCAGGGTTGATCCGATTTCATCGCTTGCCAAAGGTTTTCAAATGCAGCAATGGGCACATCCGGGTGACGCACGATGTTATGAGCTTTACCCAGCAATTCAGGCTCAGTAAAGCCGGAAATATCGCAGAAGACCTGGTTCACATAGGTGATACGGCCTTTGATATCCGTGGTAGATATTATCTGCTCTCCCTCAGGCATGACCTGCTCTATACCGGTGACAGGCATACGTTTCACAGCGTAGTCCTCCGATTAGTATCAGCAGGAATAGATAACAGAAGGCAGGATAACATCAGAAATAGAGAGGGAAGCAGGCTTAACATGATAGCACCGTTTATATTGCCCAAACCGAAGGCACAGCTGTATTCAGTTTCAGCATCCACTGCCACAAGGCTGTCAGAGTCTGATGGCATACGACTAAGCGCCACAGAGCAATGAACACCCCTGGATCAACCTTGAATCAAAAAATAGGTCATTGCTTGCGAGAAACAACAGTCACAGTGACCGGAGTCTAAGCGACGTAAGAAGCACATAACTACCTTGGAAGTATTTTTCCTGAAAACAGGCACTGTTATTGCCAAGCACTTAAGGCTGTCAGGCTAAGGTTATCTCGCTGGAATTATATCAGGGAAAACAAGGGGTGGTATACCACCCCCGTTGTATGACCAGGTTGATCACTGAGAGATCAGGTAATCTTCCTTCTGGGCACCTTTATCGAAACGCTCCTGGAAAACACGGGGCGTACGACCACGGCCAGACCACTCATGCGGCTTGCCATGTTCGTCCATCAGACGATATTTAGGCGCAACAGTGCGTTTTTCTGTAACAGTAGCTGTACCGCCCAGATCGTCAAGGCTAAGGCCAGCTTCAGCCAGCTGCGCCTGGATAGCTTTAATTGCATCCTGCTTAGCAGCCATTTCAACCTGCTTCTCAACTTCAGCAGCCTGTCGGTCATTGAGGATATCGCTGAGGTCTGAAATCACTTTCTCCAACTCAGCAACTGAAAGTTCACCGCATTCCTTGCGAAGTGAGTTTTTACGCAACAGTTTCGAAATAAACTCGCTCATTTACGGATCTCTTCTTTTTTGTCCATGGGTCAGGGAAACGCAGCTATTGAAGTGGTGACAGGAACTGTACCTTACCTGCGGATTAATCCCCGGTTAAATAATAGACCGAAATTCGGCCTTTATCCTTACCAACTTCAACTTGAGTGTAGCTGGAGGGTTTTGTTAAGCCGGAGAATAATAACTGTTTAATCACTATATTTGCATATCTGATCGAAAAAAAATGAAAAAAAATAAAATCTGACACCCTATATGGTTGATTAATGTAAGTGATTACAGCCAGTTAGGCGGAGTTTTTTACCATCTACTCAGCAACATAAATTCAACATAAATGCTTTGTATTTACTGACACAAGCATTCACGCTCGTTATATGAAACGACTGCATTAACCATCCATATAGCGAGTTATGTCTGCAAGATCGGCGACATCGGCACCCTAAACATGGTGCCTGTAATATATAACGGCACTGAAAATCAGCTCAGCATCAACACATAAATCAGAAAGGTACAGGCCAGCTCACACCGGGTTGAAGCAAGTTCATTATATAATGTATGTAATCAGCGCCAGAACGCCATCTGTGCCGGTATCAAGACTACAACCAGCCGGCAGAACCGTATACCGCTGCGCTAAGCTCGAGGTACCATCCAGAAAACAAAACGGGATAGCCGTTACGATATCCCGTTATGCTGTTGCAGGCAGAGTGACAGTCACCCATACTTTAAAGACGGCGAGTTTCCATCGTGTATGCTGCAGCCGCACCAACCCGGCAGCCATATACCCCACATTCACCCTTCCAGCGCATCCACGTCAGAAACTGGCTGACAGGCTCAAGCATTTCAGCAAACACGGACGGTTTCACCAAACCAGGCTTATCGAAAGCCCCCATCGCCTGCAATTCTTCAGCTATACGACGGTCATCATTAGCAATGCCAGTAAAATTCATTGGTTTCATAACGTGTCTCTCCATAGCGACTGTAATCAGACCTAAGTCTATTAGAGCTTTGTGCGCTGCACAATAATCTGTATGTTTTTCATGCTGAGTCAGATCAATAAGCATACGATTTGAGATATTGAGAGCAATAAACAGAACCGGAAAACAGCTCTATCACCAGTAATAACCTAACTTTATAAGGGCTATCAGGAAGACCCAATCCTCCAGCTAATCAGCTGGTCGGCAGGCTTAACTCCGCCTTAAGAAGCCTTCGAGCACGCCAACCCTGAAGTTCTGTTTTTACTAGCCTATATCACCAGGCTTTACCCGATCACATAAATTCATTTCATATCTGGATGAATAGAGGTCATACAGGTGCAAAAGTGAATAACCGGTAAAAACCGGAGAAAAAGCAGTAACTAATATAGTTAATCGTTCTGCTCAGCATCATGCTTTCCTGGTTGACCGGCTACCTTTTAGACGCCTATTCCTGGACGGGCGCCACCAACTGCGACCAGAACTGCTGAGCTAATGCCGAAGGAGCATTAATGAAACGATACAGTCGAACCCCCATTGTCATCTCGGGCAATGCTGTAATCTGCAATAAGGCCCCACTGTCCAGCTCATTACGTATCAGACTACGCGGTAACCATGCCATTCCCATACCCTGCAACACCATCGATTTCATGGCTTCTGTTAGTGCCGTTTCCGCACTCAGTTCAAGCTCGGCATCCAGTTGCGGGTAAATATACTGTGTCAGCAGACGGGCAAAGAATGAGTCGGCGGGATAACTGACCTGAGGAATCGGACCCGGCGGTAAAACCAGACATTGCTGCGCATTGAGTAACGCCGGAGAAACCACGGGTATTAACGGCTCCTGACCAACATCCAGTGCTTCCAGGGCCGGGTTATCTAATGCAGAACACATATCCGGAGCATGATAACAGAGCAAAAAATCACTATGACCGGCCATAAAATAGTCAATGCAATCATGGAAATTACTCGCCTGCAGTCGCACGCCAATCCCCGGATTTTCACCTTTACGTTCATTAAACCAGCGCGGAAAGAAGGCACTACTCAAAGTATGCTGGGTGGACAGCGTTAACATCTGTTCTGTTTTTGCCCGTACCCGAATGGCATTACGCAAACTATAAAGCTGCCGCAGGTTTTCCTGCAGGGGCTCAACAAACTCCTGCCCTGCAGTCGTTAATTGCGTCGGGTAAACGCTGCGGTCCACCAGCTCGACCCCCAGCCAGTTCTCCAGCGATTTGATCCGCCGACTGAAAGCAGGCTGAGTCACATGCCGCCGCTCTGCCGCGCGAGTAAAACTACCCTCTTCCACCAGCGCGAGAAAATCTTCTATCCACTTGATATCCATACAGATCCCAGAGCAGGTCTGGCCATTAACACCAGAGGTTAAACCAAGGCAAAAACTATGCCTATTATAAAACGACCGTTATGCAAATACCTTATCAGGCGTACCAATAACGGCATTGGCCAGCGCCCGCCAAACCCACCAGGATTACGCCATACACAACAAGAACCCTATTCAAAGGTATCGGCTATGCATCTCGCACGTTTCCCTCGTTTACACTTCGCTCACCTGCCAACGCCACTGGAACCAATGACTCAGCTGAGCAAACTGCTCGGTGGCCCTAATCTGTGGATCAAACGTGATGACTGCACCGGTCTGGCGGGCGGCGGTAACAAAACCCGTAAGCTGGAATTCCTGATGGCCGATGCTGTCGCTCAGGGTGCCGATACCATTATCACCCAGGGCGCGACACAGTCTAACCACGCTCGCCAGACCGCAGCCATTGCCGCCAAACTCGGGCTGGCCTGCCAGATTCTGCTGGAAGACCGCACCGAAGCCAAAGACGTTGATTACAACTACAACGGCAACGTGATGCTGGACCAGCTGTTCGGCGCACCGCTGAAGAAATTCCCCGGTGGCACCGACATGAACGCCGCCATGGAAGAGCTGGCCGCCGAGCTGCGTGCCGACGGTAAAAAACCCTACATCGTACCCGGTGGCGGCTCTAACGCGATTGGCGCGCTGGGCTACGTTCATTGTGCCATGGAGATGCTACACCAGGCGGATACCGCTGGCATGCGTATCCACCATGTCGTCCATGCGACTGGCAGCGCCGGTACTCAGGCGGGCCTGGTGACTGGTTTTGCGGGCAGCAACAGCCAGGTGCCCGTACTGGGTGTGGGCGTACGCGCCCCGCAGGAACTGCAGGAAGGCAACGTATTCAAACTGGCTCAGGCCACCTGCGAGCACATGGGCATTGCCGGTGCCGTAAAACGTGAAGACGTGGTTGCCAACTGCAACTACATCGGCAAAGGCTACGGCTTCCCGGCTGAAAGCACCATTGATGCCATTGAACTGCTAGCCCGCACCGAAGGCATCCTGCTGGACCCGGTTTACTCCGGCAAAGGTTTCGCCGGGCTGGTCGATCTGGTCCGTCAGGGCCACTTCAAGCCGGGTGAAAACGTTGTCTTCGTTCACACCGGTGGCAGCCAGGCGCTGTTCGGCTACCGCGAAGCGTTTAACCTGCCGACCTACAGCTGAGCTGATCTGCGGTAACAAAAGACGACAAACGGGGCGCAGCAGCGCCCTTTTTGTCGTCTGCAATTCCATAAACTGTCACCCCCTGCGGGGTAGCTGTCCCCAGCGGGACGCCCTTGCTCCAGGCACTTACCCTGCACACCGCCCAACACCACAACCCACTCCTGTGGGACAGCTGTCCTCAGCTGGAAGCTCTGGCCCTGAACCCTGTAGTGCTAAACGATTGCTATGAACCCCATCCCTGCACGCTTGCCTGCCCCCTCTGTGGGACAGCTGCACCCTTCGGGCATAAACCCTCAGCTGGAAGCTCTGGCTGTAACACATCTAAAAAAGGCAGCCCGAAGGCTGCCTGTCTGATCCACAATGGCGAGACTTACCTCGCCACTGCTTGCTCTGTTCACACTACGACACGGTTTTACCCGCCACATTCGCAGAGGCTTTACTGAGAAAATCAAACACGATCTGATTAAAGATATGGCTCTTTTCCAGATGGGTGTTATGGGCACTGCCTGGCACCACTGCCAGGTTTGCTTTGCGGATCCCGCGCCACAGCGTATGCGGCTGTTGCCACATATAACTCTTGTCCTGATCGGCCCACAGCACCAGTGTCTCAGCCTGGATCTGTGCCAGCCGATGCTCCGCACTCCAGTTCGCCATCGCCTTGAGGCCGTTGATAAAGGTCTGCTGAGACACCTGCAGCCCCATCTCGATACCCTCAACACAGTCCGGGTCATCCTCACCCCGGCTGAACCAGGTTTTCACCGTGTAATTCACCGCCTCAGTGGTGCCCTTTTCAGCCACTTTACGCATGCTCTCTTCCAGCGTTTCAAAACGCCCCGGCAAACGGCCAATAGGCCCGGTGCCATACAGCACCAGTCGCTGGACCCGTTGCGGTGCTTTCAGGGCGATCTCCTGGGCGATCATGCCGCCCATGGAATGACCCATCAGGTGGAACTGCTCCACCCCCAGCGCGTCCAGCTGCGCCAGAATATAATCGGCAAAGTCTTCCACCCGATCCGGCCCGGT
>JAIBDV010000198.1 GCA_024686055.1 Neptuniibacter sp. | reverse complement strand
TCTGTCAGAGTACCGGTTTTATCAAAAATGATATGGCTGGCGCGGGCCAGGCTTTCCAGCACATGGCCACGGGTGATCAGGAAACCATGCTGACGCAGGGTGCCCGTGGCGGCTGTCAGTGCGGTGGGGGTGGCCAGCGACAGGGCGCAGGGGCAGGTCACAACCAGTACCGACAGCGTGATCCACAGTGCATTGGCCGGTTCCAGCAGGTACCAGCTGCCGCCAACGACAGTGGCGGTAATCAGCACGGCGGCAACGAAATAGCTGGATATGCGGTCAGCCATCCGGGCAACCTGAGGTTTTTCTTCAGCGGCGCGGTCAAGCAGGCGGACGATGGCCGACAGGCGAGATTCGGCGCCCACTTCGCTGACCCGAATCAGGATCGGGTTCTCGACGTTAATCGTACCGCCGACAATGGCATCGCCTTCATGTTTCTGAATAGGCAGGTATTCACCGGTCAGTGCGGATTCGTCGATGGAGCCGTGGCCCTGTTCGATAATGCCATCTGCCGGGATGGTCTGGCCTGGGCGTACCCGGACCAGATCGCCAGCATTCAGCTCGTTGGCGGGCACCAGTTGCTCCACGCCATCGGTCAGGCGCAGGGCGCTGGTGGGGAGCAGATTGAGCATGGAGTTGCCTGCCCGACCGCTGCGGTGGCGCGCTTTCATCTCCAGGAAGCGGCCAATCAGCAGGAAAAAGGTGAACATGGTTACCGAGTCGTAATAGATCTCGCCGGTGTTGGTGGCTGTGGCCCAGATGCTTGCCAGGTAGGCACCACCTATGGCCAGAGAAACCGGGACGTCCATGCTCAGTTGGCGGCTGCGAATATCGCGCAGTGCGGCCGTAAAGAAGGGGCGGGCTGAATAGAATACGACCGGGGTGGCGATTAGCCAGCTGGTCCAGCGGATGAATGCCTGATATTCGGTTTCCAGCCCCTGCATGGCACCAGCGTAAAGCGCGGTTGCCATCATCATGACCTGCATCATACCGATACCAGCAATGCCCAGCCGGCGAATAGCGCGTTTCTGTTCGGCGGCCAGCAGCTCTTCTTCTTTGTTCGGGTGCCAGGGGTGAGCCTGGTAGCCGATACGATAGATCTCAGTCAGGATGGTACTCAGTGCCACCGTGGCTGGGTTCCATTGAATCCGGGCTCGGTGGCTGGTCAGATTGACGGAGGCTTTTTCAATACCCTCAAGCCGCTGGAGGTGGTGCTCCAGCAGCCAGACACAGGCCGCACAGGTGATACCCTCTATTACCAGACTGGCTTCCAGGAAGCCTTGCTGGGCGCTGACAAAGCCGCGTTGTACGGAAGGTTGATCATAGAGTGCCAGTTCCTGCGCAAGGTTCGTGGGCAGCTGACGCCCGGTGATTTCTGGTGCGCTGGCGTTTTCAGTCCGGTGTCGGTAATAGGTATCAAGCCCGCTACCAACAATGGTTTGTGCAACAGCCTGGCAGCCCGGGCAGCACATCTGCCGGGGCTCGCCCTCTATCACAGTGCTGAAATCACTGCCCGCTGGAACCGGAAGGCCGCAGTGGTAGCAGCCCTCGTTTACCTGTGTGTCTACTGCCATGGTGGATCAGTTACCTTCAGCGTCCAGCGTGTATTGGGTCTGGTCGTAGGGTGGGGTGATCTCTGCCTGAATCTGCCAGCCATCTTCACCTGCCGACAGCATTGCATAGCGCTTGCCTTTGATCGGGCCGGGCAGGTTGCCACGGTAAACCGGAGTATCAGCAATCGACTGCAGGGTGATCGATTTGTCATATTTCTGGTGCGTCGGGTGGATCAGCTCAAGGGCCAGAGTGTCATACTTTTTCTCTGTTTCACCGCTGAGTTTGAGAACCAGATCGCCGGTCAGGTTGTCGACCATAAGGCTGGCAGAGATGCCCTGTTGCTTGGCCTGTTCAAAACGGGTGGAGTCTTTGTAGTAGCCCCGGGCAACTTTGTAGTGGTCTTCTTTGACAACGCCGTCGTGGGTGACGATCGATAGAGTCAGGTAGGACGTGCCGTAGATAAACACGGCAATCAGTGGTGACAGGATAAACCACAGCCAGGGCTGCTTGTACCATGGAGCAATTGCTTCGTTACTGTTACTCATAATACGCCTATGCAAAAAAAATAGCTGCTTGCCGGAGCAAAGCAGCTATTTTACTTCTTTAACAACTCAGGTGCGACTAACGACGTGGTGCTGGGCCGATAAATCGGTTGTCCTGAATAATTGTAATGTTCTCGTCACTTTTGGACTGAAGTTTGAACTCCAGCGTGTTGTTTGCTTTGTCCAGGTAGCGAGGGTCAATCTGAAGGCGGATTGGATAATCTTCCAGTGCGCCCATCTCGACCTTGATGACAGGGTTGCCAATCAGTGTGATGCCATCCAGTCCTTCAATGGACAGTTGGTATACCTGGTCTTTCTGGCTCTTGTTGGCGATCTTCAGCATGTAGCTGTTTTCGATATTGCCGTTAGAGGCTTCCACGAATAGCTGGCCACGGTCACGTAGAATATCGAGTTCGATCGGTATGCGGCTGTAGATGGTATACATAAAAGCGAGTGACATCAGCACCAGGGCGGTGAAATAACCAATCAGGCGCGGCCGCATCAGATGGGTTTTCTTACCGTTGAGCGAGTGCTCGGTGGTGTATCTGATCAGGCCTTTTTCATAGCCAGTACGCTCCATAATATCGTCACAGGCGTCGATACAGGCACCGCAGGCAACGCATTCGTACTGCAGGCCATCACGAATATCGATACCGACCGGGCAGACGTGAACGCAGTTCTTGCAGTCGATGCAGTCACCCAGCCCCATGGCTTTGTAATCCAGCCCTTTCTTGCGCTTGCCACGGTTCTCGCCTCGAACTTCGTCGTAGGAGATGATCAGGGTGTCCTGGTCAAACATGACGCTCTGGAAGCGTGCATATGGACACATGTAAATACAGACCTGCTCACGCAGCCAGCCCGCATTGGCATAGGTAGCAACGCTGATAAAGCCGATCCACCAGGTTTCCCATGGGCCCAGGTTCCAGCTCAGTACGTCAGGCACCAGTTCGCGAATAGGGGAGAAGTAGCCCATAAAGGCGACAGCAGAGGTTATGGCGATAAACAGCCAGAGTGTGTGTTTGGCGGTTTTACGCAGAATTTTATTCTTATTCCATGGCGATTTGTCCAGCCGTATACGTTTGTTGCGATCGCCTTCGGTCCACTTCTCGGCATAGATGA
The DNA here is from genome assembly GCA_024686055.1 of Neptuniibacter sp. Taxonomy (GTDB): domain Bacteria; phylum Pseudomonadota; class Gammaproteobacteria; order Pseudomonadales; family Balneatricaceae; genus Marinobacterium_C. The sequence continues at coordinate 2,931 of JAIBDV010000198.1, read as the reverse complement.
ACAGCCAGGTCCAGACGAACTGAGGGCAGGAATAGCCACACCACAGGCGGCCAGCAAATACGGTAACAAAGAACAGAGTGAAAGCCAGGATGATTAACAGCCATGACAGCAGCATGAAATCCTGCGGCCAGAAGGTGTAGCTAAATACATGGAACTGGCGTTCAGGGAGGTCAAACAGTACCGCTTGACGACCATTCCACTGTAGCCAGGAAAAGGTGTAAAACATGATTAGCATGATGGCGCTGGACAGGGATCGCAGCTTTTTGAAAATACCGCGTGCGTCTTTAACGTAAATGTGTTCCCGCTCTGCATACAGGCTTGTTGATTCGCCTGATTTTTTCTTGTCGGGGGTCACATCCTGAACAGGTATCTGGTTCATACCACTGCTCACTACTCAAAATTGAAGGATCGTAACGCTAAATAGACCTGACAGGCTCCATTAGCAATTTCGAATATTATAATATATTTATATAAAAAAAGGCGATATGACTTGCATCATATCGCCCTTGATTGTGCTGTTTACGGTCTGTTATTTGTTAGACAGGCTGTAAACGTATGCTGAGATCAGGTGGATCTTGTCTTCACTCAGGATGTTTTTGTGCGCAGGCATAACACCGTTACGACCGGTACGGATAGTATGGGCTACTTTCTCGAAAGTGCCGCCGTACAGCCAGATGTCATCAGTCAGGTTAGGTGCGCCCAGTGCGTGCATACCTGTACCATCGGCTGTGTGACATGCAGTACACAGTGCCTGGAACTGAGGCTTGGCACGGGCAACCGCGTCTGCGTCAGCTTCTTTACCGCTCAGAGACAGTACGTAGCTTGCCATGTCACGAACGCCATCTTCGCCCAGTACTGCGCCCCAAGGTGGCATGCCACCCATACGGCCTTCAGTAATACTGTGCTTGATCGTGGCAGGTTTGCCGCCGTACAACCAGTCAGTATCCGTCAGATTCGGGAAGCCATGTGCGCCAGTTGCACTGGTGCCGTGACACACAGAACAGTTGTTGGCGAACATACGCTGGCCCATTTTCAGGCCCGAAGCATTTTCTTCGCTCTGCATTTCTTCAATGCTCAGTGATGCATATTTTGCAAACACGGGTGCATAGTTTTCTTCTGCGTGAGCCATTTCGGTTTCCCACTGGCCTTCCTGAGTCCAGCCTAACAGACCTGGGAATGAACCCAGCCCTGGGTAGGCGATCAGGTAAAGCACACCAAAAATAACGGTCCCCAGAAACATCTGGAACCACCATTTTGGCAGTGGGTTATCGTATTCCTCGATGCCATCGAAGGCGTGACCGAGGGTTTCTTCCGTAGTTTCCTGGTGTGGTTGGCTCTTACGGGTTGCCAGAAGCAGCCACGTACAACCGAAGATGACTGCCAGAGTAATGACAGAGATCCACACGCTCCAAAACGTACTCATTTATTGCCTCTCCCGTCTTTAGACATTTCGGTACTGGTGATATCGCCATCGTCTTCATTGAATGGCAGGTTTGCTGCATCGTCGTAGCTCTTCTGATTTTTTGGGTGTAAGACCCAGGCAAACAGCGCCACGAAGGTGATCAGCATAATCACCGGCATAAATGGTCCATAAACATCGTAACTCACGGTCAGTTACCGCTTGCTGTTGTAGTTGTCGTGCAATTTGCCCAGAGACTGCAGGTAGGCAACTACCGCATCAATCTCGTTCTTACCTGCAACGGCATCCTGAGCACCGGCGATCTGTTCAGCAGTGAACGGAACACCCATGGATTTCAGGACTTCCATTTTCTTGGCAGTGTCTTTACCAGACAGCTTGTCGGTAAACAACCAAGGGTAAGATGGCATTTTGGACTCAGGTACTACGTCACGCGGGTTGTACAGGTGAGCACGGTGCCAGTCGTCGGAGTAGCGCTCGCCTACACGTGCCAGGTCTGGACCGGTACGCTTGGAGCCCCACAGGAACGGATGTTCCCATACGCCTTCGTTAGCCGTGTTGTACTGACCGTAACGCTCAGTTTCCGCACGGAAAGGACGGATCATCTGAGAATGACATACGTTACAACCTTCACGGATGTAGATGTCACGGCCTTCGAGTTCCAGCGCAGTATACGTACGCAGGCCATCGATTGGCTTGGTCGTAGCACTCTGGAACATCAGAGGTACGATTTCTGCCAGGCCGCCGCCGCTGATCACAAGGATGATCAGCAGGATCATCAGGCCAATGTTCTTTTCTATCGTTTCATGTTTGATCATTGTTCTGCTCCTGGACCTCTTAAGCAGCCTGAGCGGATGCATCCGCTACTGGCGCAGAGCTGTCCTTACGAACTGTCTGCCATACGTTGTAAGCCATCAGCAGCATACCAGTTACCCAGAATACGCCACCCAGAGCACGCACGAAGTAACCCATGTGGGATGCTTCCAGTGCTTCTACGAAGCTGTAAGTCAGAGTGCCGTCTTCGTTTACTGCACGCCACATCAGACCCTGCAGAATACCGTTTACCCACATTGCACAGATGTACAGTACGGTACCGATCGTCGCCAGCCAGAAGTGAGTGTTGATCAGCGCAACAGAGGCCATCGATGCTTTACCCCACAGACGTGGAATCATGTGGTAAGTCGCACCGATGGAAATCATCGCTACCCAGCCCAGAGCACCGGCGTGTACGTGGCCAACAGTCCAGTCAGTGTAATGAGACAGAGCGTTTACGGTCTTGATTGCCATCATCGGGCCTTCGAAGGTAGACATACCGTAGAAGGACAGAGAAACAACCAGGAAACGCAAGATAGGGTCAGTACGCAGTTTGTGCCATGCACCAGACAGCGTCATCATGCCGTTGATCATACCGCCCCATGAAGGTGCCAGCAGGATCAGAGACATGACCATAGCAACAGACTGGGCCCAGTCTGGCAGCGCAGTGTAGTGCAGGTGATGACCACCGGCCCACATGT
>JAIBDV010000142.1 GCA_024686055.1 Neptuniibacter sp. | reverse complement strand
GTTGTGTTCGGCAGCGAAAACAGATGGCTGCTGCTTTCAGCATTGAGGGGGGTGTTTATGGGGGTAAGAGGCTAAATGTGCGGGTGACACTGGGCTGGAGCCGGCGGCTGGCGGCTGGCGGCCTGGCCAAAAAAAACCCGCCAGTTGGCGGGTCAGGTCAGAATACACAGGGACTTCTCCAAATCACTGCTCGTCTCACTGAAAAAGGCTGGGGTTCTTACAGTTCGTTACGGCCCAGTTCGCGCAGGGCGTTGTTGATTTTGGCTTTACCGCCGACGCTGTCGTAGTACTTCGGCCAGACGGTGGTAGTGGCCTTGCTGATCCACTGGTCTTCGTCGGTTACGTCGGAGATCTTCATACCTTTCTTGATCAGAGAATCACGCGCGATGGCTTCTTTACTACGCAGGAAATCGGCACTGTGCAGTGTTGCCTGTTGACCCGCCTCCAGAATGGCGGCCTGAACTTCGGGTGACTGCTCCTGGAAGATGGCTTCCGACATGATCATCGGTTCCAGCAGGAAGTTGTAATGGATATTGGAGATGTAGGTTTGCACCTCATCAAACTTCACCGCTTCGATATCAACAATGGACAGATCCTGACCATCGACGACCTGCTGTTGCAGGGCAGTAAACAGCTCAGCCCAGGACATCGGGGTCGGGTTAACGCCCCAGGCGCGGTAGGTATCGATCATGATCTCGTTTTTCGGTACACGGATAATCATGCCCTGCAGATCTTCGAGTTTGGTGACCGGCTTTTTGGAGTTGGTCAGCACACGGAAACCGGAGAACGTCCAGCCGACAATACGCACGCCAGCGTCACGGATGGTGTTATCAACCATCTCTTTGGCGACATCGCTCTGGGTCAGCTTCACCGCTTCATCCAGGCTCTGGATCATATACGGCAGTGTGAATATGCCGACGGTGGGGGAGAACGGGGTGATGTTGTTAATGGCTACGACTGAGAAATCCAGCACGCCCAGCGCGGCGTCATTGACGGTGTCCTGCTCGGAACCCAGCTGGCTGTTCATAAACAGCCGGGCGCTGAACTTGCCGTTGGTTTTCTGTTTCAGCGTGTCGGCAAAGTGCGTGGCTAATGCATGCTGGCCACCATCGGCACTGCCACCCAGGGCGACTTTGAACTCGGTTTCTGCGGCTGCGAACGGTGCTGTGAATAGCAGTGCAGCGCTCATCAGCAGGGCAGATGCTTGGGATTTAATTATTGTTTTCATCAGTTACCTCGTTTATCGACAGTGTTATCGAAAAGGGTGTGGTTTGCCATATTGGCGCTTGTGCTCAGGCTGCGTCAGCTTAGCTGTAGCAGCTTGCGGGCATGGTGTTGGGTAATCGGGTGCTGGTTGAGCAGCGGGTGAATCTGTTGTTCTTTGCCCTCGGTGTTCAATTGTGCGTCGATCACGCTCTGCAACGCCGCTTTATCCTGTTGCAGGGTCTCGACCTGCTTGTTCAGATCACGGTTGTGCTGGCTCAGCTGGCGGTGCAGTTCAATGCCAGCGGCATTCAGGCCCTGGTAGAGCTTTTTCCAGGTGTAGAACGTGGTGTCGGTAATATCGCACTGGCGACAGATCTCGCTGGCGCAAACACCCTGTTCGACAAGGCTGAGTACCTGCTCTACGCGCTGGGCTGAATATTTCATCGGCTTACCTGTTGTGATTAACACTCAGAACCGGGTGTCAGGGGGCAGCCAGACACCCGAACGGCTTAGTGAGACTGCCAGTACACCACCTGAGTTTCGGTGTATTCGTACAGGCCATGCTTACCATCAGCGCCGCCGATGCCGGATTTACGGGTGCCAGCGTGGTAGCCCTGCATTGCCTCGAAATGCTCGCGGTTGACATAAGTTTCGCCAAACGTCAGCTCGCGACAGGCTTTCATGATCTCGTCGGCATCCTGCGAGAAGATGGAGGAGGTGAGGCCGTAATCAGAGTCATTGGCGTGCTGCAGGGCTTCATCCAGGCTGTCGACGATCATGACCGGGATAACCGGGCCGAAGATTTCGTTCTGCATAACGCTCTGCTGGTTGCTGTCTACCTGCAGTACGGTTGGCAGGTAATGATGGCCCTGCTCGGTATCGGCAATGGCACCGCCGCACAGTACCTGCACACCTTCACTGCGTGCCTGTTCCACCATGGCGGCAACTTTATCCAGCCCTTCGCGGTTAACCAGCGGCCCCATATCAATGTCGGCATCTTTCAACGGATCACCAAAACGGGTGCTGGCCATGGCATCGGTTAGCTGGGTGAGGAACTGATCAGCCACGGCCCGTTCCACATACACCCGCTCAGCGCAGTTACAGACCTGGCCAGTATTGATGATGCGTGAATCACGAATGGCTTTTACGGCCAGCGCCAGGTCGGCTTTAGCCGTAACAATGGCCGGTGCTTTGCCACCCAGTTCCAGATTGACCTTGGTGATATTCTGGGCGCAGGTCGCCATGATGCGTTTGCCCGTGTCTACGCTGCCGGTGAAGCTGATCATGCCCACATCCGGGTTTTCACACAGCGCCGCACCGCTGTCGCCGCGCCCGGATACCAGGTTAAAAATACCGGCAGGCAGATCAGTTTCAGCCACCAGTCTGGCGAACTCAAAGGCGTTGATCGGTGTCTCTTCACTGGGTTTGATCACGATGCTGTTACCGGTCACCAGTGCCGGTGCCAGCTTGCGGGCGATCAGGAAGAACGGGAAGTTCCAGGGCAGAATGCCACCCACCACACCGATCGGCTTGCGCTGCAGAAAAATCGTTTCGTTAGGGCGATCACTGGTGATTACTTCACCTTCGATACGACGCGCCCACTCGGCCATGTAATCCAGATAATCAGCGGTAAAAGCCACCTCAACCTCAGACAGCGGCATCACCTTGCCTTGCTCTTCAGTGATCACTCTGGCCAGTCGGCTTTGGTGTTCGCGCAGTTTGCTGGCGATCTGGCGCAGATACCCGGCACGTTCAATAGCGGGTTTACGGGCCCATTCCACCTGTGCGGTTTTGGCTGATGCCACAGCATGGTCAACGGTTTCACGGCTGCTGGCCGGGACGGTCGCCAGTAACGCGCCGGTGGCCGGACTGGTAACTTCAATTCGGTGCTCATTACTGCTGACGAACTGGCCATTAATGAAGTTCTGATAATGCTCAATCTGAGTCATGGCGTGATTTCCTGTTTTTATTTTTGCTGAACGTTGCTGTGGTGAATCAGAAAAACTTGTAGTGCTTGCGGATTGCGTCTGTGATCTCCCACAGCACCTCAATTCCGTGTTCGACAGTGACCAGGTCGCCAGCCTCCAGGCTCTGCGAAATGCCGCATTTACTGGTCAGATTGGCGCGGCCTTCAAGGATGTAAAACACCTCTTTTTCGGTGTAATCCCAGTCAAAACTGCTGGGCTCTTTTTCCCAGATCGGCCATTGGGTGACTTCTGCCAGCTGGGTGGCATTGGGTTTTTCGACGTTAATCATCAGGGTTACTCGAATCAGATTGAGGGGGCAGCTCAGAAGAACTTCACATCCAGGTTGTCGCGCAGCTCGAAATACTTGATGGCGCTTTGTACCCCGAGTTTATGGAAACGATGGAACGGAAAAGACTTGAACGCAGTGGTCGGTATTGGCAGATCTTCAGGGCGGGCACCGGTGACACGCTCGGCCAGTATCCGGCCCATGACCGTGCCCATGGCGACGCCACGACCGTTGTAGCCCAGCCCGGCCAGAATGCCGGGGGCCGGTTCATGCAGGTGTGGCAGAACCTCCGGGGTAAAGGCCAGTCGACCACCCCAGTAGCTTTCAATATCGTCCGGCGAAAGTTGCGGGAAGGTTTTTTGCAGGCCCCGTTGCAGGCGCTTACGATCGGCATTGTTGGCGTGTTCGGCCATCCCCAGGCTGCCGAACAGCAGACGATTACGGTTGTCCTTACGGCTGTAATAAATCACCCGTCGGGTATCCGCCAGGGTGTGACCCTGTGGCAGAATGCTGGCGTATTCCTCATCGGACAGCGGCCGGGTGACCGCCTGGACGCTGATCAGTGGCACGATAGTTTTTTGCAGGCCTTTCAGGGTGTTGTCGGTGTAGCCGTTAGTGCAGAACAATACCCACTGGCTGGTGACACTGCCGGCGGCGGTGTGTACCTGCCACTGATCACCCTGTGCCTTAACCGCGGTTACAGCGCTGCGACCATAGATATCAGCGCCTTTCTCCTCGGCGACACGGGCCAGCTCGCGGCTGTAGGACAGCGGCTGAATACAGCCACCGGACTCAACCAGCGTCGCGGTGTTATACGCACTGGAACCGGTCAGCTGGTGCAGCTTTTCACCTTCAACGAAACTGATTTTCAGGCCCAGCTCCGACCAGCCCCTGTACATACTTTCCAGCTCGGAAATCGCTGACGGGCAGTGAGCGCCGCGTAACCAGCCGTTCTGTACCGGGTCGCACTGCAGCTGGTGCTGATCGATCAGCGCGAACGTCTCGTCGCCGGAGTTAACGTAGCTCTCCAGCATACGCGGGCCGTAAACCGGGCCGAGCTGCTTGATAATGGCGTCCGGTGTGGCATGCGCCAGCGGGTTCACCTGGCCACCGGTACGGCCCGAAGCGCCCCAGCCCGGTTCATGGCTGTCCAGTACCACGACATTGATATTCTGCTGTGCCAGTTCCAGTGCCGCCCGCAGGCCGGTGATACCGGCACCGATAATGGTGACATCCGCCGTGATATCTCCCTGCAGCGCCTGCACCGCCGCTGCCGGTGTGGCCGTCTGGTGCCAGAATGAGTTATTTGTTTGCTGCTGGCGCAATGTCATAGCAGTCTCCGTGGTGGGTGATTCAAACGATGAAACAAGACTAACAGTCGGACGGGCGCGTCAACCATTTGTCAGGCTTGTGCGCTTTTGTGCTAACTCGCTGCAATTTTTGTGCTTTAGTGGCTTCGCGCACCATGACTTGACGCGCAGGGGAAAACGGCTGCTACACTGTCGAAAACCTGCCCCATGCTGGGCGGAATAATGATAAAAACAGGACCGACAGCCGTGACGAAATCAGCAGACCTGGAACACTTCGCCGAAAATCTTAAGTATCTGTGTGGGTTTTATGGCTCTATTTCCGAAGTCTGCCGCCAGCTGGAGATCAACCGGCAGCAGTTCAACCGCTACCTGAACGGCCGGGCGTTCCCATCGTTTAAGAACCTGAAGAAGATCTGTGATTTTTTCGGTGTGGAGGCTGAAGAGATCGTACTGACGGGGCGGGAGTTTCAGAAAAGGGTTGTGCCAGTGAACCGGCTAACAGGGGGCAAGACCATACCCGATCATCTGGCGCATATCCTGATGCCGCTGATGCAGACATCGGCGGCGGGTATGGAACGTTACGAAGGCTATTACTACCGCTACTTCTATTCCTTTGGTTTTCCCGGCTATATCTTTCGCTCGTTTATCCGTATTTACCGTTACCAGGACGGCTACTACATCAAGCACATTGAACGCTCCAGTGGTCGCAACCCGGTGCTGGGCGCACGGATGACCATCAAATACCACGGCATGGCTTTTCTGCTGGCCGACCGGCTGTTTATCGTGGAGTCAGAACCGGCACTCAACTCCACCATCTCCGAAACCATCCTGACCCCCAGCTACCGGCCCAATAACCCTTTCCTGTCCGGATTAATGATCTGCGCTTCCAGCTGCAGCGCCCATCAGCCTGGCGCCGCGCGAACGGTATTTGAGTATCTGGGTAAAAACATCAACGTGCGCGAAGCCATGCGCCAGTGTGATCTGTTCCACCACAGCGACGAGAGCCTGCCCAAAGGGGTAAAACAGGCCATCACCAACACCATCACCCCGGAAGAATTCACCTTCCACCCGCCGCGCAGCTGATCAATGCTGCGCCTGTGGGCGGCTGTCCTCAGCTGGAATAGCCTGGCTATCCCTCAGCTACACCCAGCGGCAAAGTATTATCCTGCAGCCACAGCGTTTCCAGCCGGGAAAACCAGGGCTGCTGCACCGCATCCTGTACCAGCTGCGCAATAACGGCACAGCTGGTGGGGTAAAGCCGCTCATAGAACTCGGTGGCGGCAGTGTGATCATCTGCAGCGATAATCCGGGTTTGATGCAACGCACTGCGCACTTCGAAAACAGGCACATCACGCAATTTCTTCAGCAACTGATTGCGCAGGCCATCGCGTAAAATTCGGTAATCCTGCGGGGCTGAGATGCCCATGCGCATCCCGTCGTAGTTTCGATCATCATCAAGCATCACAATCGACAGTATTGCCCCATCTGGGCTGGTAATGGTGGTGATATCACCCTGGCGTATACATAAGATCAGCATCGTATTTTTCCCTGTGTTAAAGCGTCCGTTAGTGAACGATCGGTTTGCAGCCCGGCCATAAAGCGGACCCGAAGGCCCGCTGGGGGCTGTGAAACATCATCCGGCAGAGCGCCGGACTACCGCTTCAGCAACCGCCCTTGCAGCCGCATAGCGATCAGCCATAACGGTGACAACAGCAGCAACCCACCTGCACAGGCAGCACTACGCATATCAGGGAATAAACAACGCGCAGCACAGCGCGACACCGGCCAGAACAGGCGGTGGTAAGGCTCAGACTTTACAGACAATCTGCCGCTATTCAGCCATGGCACAGGATGCCAGGCCAGATGACAGGCACGGAAAAACAGAACACTCGTAAGTGCAGGAAAACTAAAAGAAAAACTTTTAGGCGAGGGGAACTCTGACGTATGATGATAATCAGCCATTTTGGACTCTCGTTCAGTCTATTTTGGTTAGCTGCGTCAGGGTGTTACAGCACCTTGGCGTAGCGTCTACAGTTTCAGGATGTAAAAGACTTCGTGGTTTTACGCACTCCTATGAGTTACTGCCCGGACGGGCGTAACCATCAAACACCAGGCTGCACTTCGGAATCAAGTGTTCAATAATATTTGAATGTTGTTTGAGAGAGTGCCGCTGGTGTTCCTGACTCCACTGTAAATCGACCAACGGTTCGGCTGCTTATGTAGCAGCGACGTCCCGTCGCGTCCAACCACCGAGCTTATGAATACCACTGTGTTGTGTTCCAATACCCGGCTTCAGCCAATCTGTTTATGTCACAGTTCTCCATTCACCACCCTGTCGTAGCCATCCATGCGATCACAACGTAATAGCATCGACTCGATGGGTTATCGCTGTACGGGAGTCATAGTCCGCCTGCGCGATTCAGGTAGTGCCTGGTGCGTGCTTAGCTGAACGACTGAGGACGAACCCAGCTCATCTTTTAGTCGTTTTTCAGCCTGACGGGTAATGTTTTGCTGGAACTTATGTGTGCGTCTGTAGATAATTTCTCTTCTTAGCTTGTAAGGTAAGGATGTTAAGCTTTTGTATCTCACATGGAGAGTGTCATGCGTGAATCTGTTTTTAAACTTT
>JAIBDV010000141.1 GCA_024686055.1 Neptuniibacter sp. | reverse complement strand
CGCGGCCTGTTTTCACTCAGCCCGCACACCGGCAAGACGCACCAGTTGCGGCTGCATATGCACAGCCTGGGCATGGCACTGGAAAATGATCGGCTCTATCCGGTGCTGCAGGATAAAACCCCGGACAACTATGACCGGCCCCTGCAGCTGCTGGCGCGGCAGATTAATTTTATCGACCCGGTTACCGGTGAGCCTCGGCACTTTGAGACGTCACGCACGTTACAGTTTTAAGTGAACGCGGCGGCTATTCATTTACTCGCGCCAGGACAATCACTAACATCCCGGGTCTCTATTCATCGGCAAGGAGAAAGCCGTGCGTTATCTGATGTTTGTCACTGTTCTCTGGGCGTTCTCGTTCAGTCTGATCGGGGTATATCTGGCCGGTAAGGTCGATAGTTATTTTGCGGTGCTGATGCGTATTATGCTGGCCGGTTTGATCTTTCTGCCCTTTACCCGCTGGCGGGGGCTTCCAGGGCGGTTGAAGGGCGGTATTACCCTGGTCGGCAGCCTGCAGTTTGGGGTCACCTATATCTGCCTGTATCAGTCTTTCCTTTACCTGAGTGTGCCGGAAGTTCTGCTGTTCACCATTTTCACACCGCTGTATGTGACCCTGCTGGATGATGCAATCAACCGGCGCTTCTCACCAGCACCGCTGTTCGCTACCGTGATTGCTGTTATCGGTGCCGGGGTGATCCGTTACGATGGCCTCAGTGATGATTTTATTACCGGCTTTATCCTGCTGCAGATCGCCAATCTGGCGTTCGCTGCCGGTCAGGTCGGCTACGCTAACCTGATGAAACGCTACCCGGTTGAATTACCGGCCTGGCGCTCCTTTGGCTACTTTTTCCTTGGTGCGCTGCTGGTGGTTCTACCAGGCTTCCTGGTGCTGGGTAATCCGGACAAACTGCCGACCACGAGCGTGCAATGGGGCATTCTGGTCTGGCTGGGACTGGCGGCTTCCGGGCTGGGCTTCTATCTGTGGAACAAAGGTGCCTGTCAGGTGGATGCGGGCACCCTGGGCATTATGAACAACGCCCTGGTACCTGCCGGGCTGATCGTCAATATCCTGATCTGGAATCGCGACGTGGATCTAACCCGGCTGGCGATTGGCGGGGCAATTATCGGCCTGTCGTTGTGGGTAAATGCCCGCTGGAATCGCTGGTTTCAGCTATCGTCCGCTCAATCTTCGGCAAACTGAATGATCTCTTTGTAGCAGCTCGCTCCGCGAGCGTCACCGGTCAGCACTTCGAACCTGACGCTCGTGGAGCGAGTTGCTATATCAAAGCTGTTCGCGCCGCACAGGCCGCGTTCAGGCTATCATAGCCCGCTACTTCCCTGTCTGAACTGAGCCCTTATCTGTGCCTGATACCTCCTTTACCCTGAGCTTCCCCGTTTTTAGTGAAAGCTTACAGCCAGGCTCAACTTCGCTGTTGAGCTTTGTACAGCAACGTTTTGCTCGCACTGAACCGGCTGAACTGATTGGCTGGATCGCCTCAGGGCGGGTGCGCGTGGATCAGCAGCTCAGCTGTGCTGAGCAACGGCTGGCAGCGGGACAGACGGTGCAGGTCACGATGCCTGATCATCGGGAAGACCCGGTCGACACAAGTTGGCAGCTGGTGTGGCAGAACGAGGAGATCATGGCGGTGTATAAACCACCGCTGCTGCCGGTCAGCCGCACCACCCGCAACCTCTACAACACCCTGATCCAGCTGGTTCGGCGGCAGTCGCCATACTATGACGCCCACTTATTACATCGACTGGATACCGAAACTGATGGTCTGATTCTGATCGCCAAAGATAAAGCCGCCGACCTGAAATGGAAAAAACAGCTGGCCAGCCTGATTGAACGCAAGATCTATCAGGCCAGGGTCCACGGGCAGCCTGACTGGAATGAACGGACCTTTGAGTGTGAACTGTCGGAGCGCGAAGGCAGCGCTATCCGTAGCCAGATGTATGTGGTCGACCCGACGCAGCCGGAGCAGTATAAAAAGCCCAAATTGAGTAAAACAGCGTTTCGAGTGTTGCGTACTGAGGGGGCGTGTTCACTGCTCGAATGTGAACTGTTTACGGGCCGCAAGCACCAGATCCGTAGCCAGCTGGCCCACCTTGGCCATCCGGTCGTGGGGGATAAAATCTATGCCCATCAGGGGCACTATTATCTGAAACGGCTGGAGGTTGGGCTGACGGGTGAGGATATTGAACTGCTGGGCGCACCTCACCATCAGCTAACAGCAGTCCGGCTGGAGCTGCGGCTGGGTCCAGATAGCGAGCTGGTCTGTATTGAACTGAACTGAAGCACTCTGATCCGACCATAGTCTGCTGTGCAGGCTATCTGTCAGGACGAGTAAGCCTGGTTTTATCGTTTGCGGTAACAGGATAGTGGTGTTAGTTTTCTGAACACTTGTTCAGAGTATTCGCTACATAGTTGCGACGATTTAGGCGGGCAGTAACGCGGGATACTGCCAATGGTGCACCCTGCCAGTCGGAGTGCGGTAAGGCCGCCTGTCACGTTATGTCTTTGAAATGCTTGAACAGATCGTGGGGCAAGGATAAATCCCGCACTATCGTTGCTTGAAAGAACGCTTCTAGCCAACTGACAAACAATAAATAAGGAAGGAACCGTGACTAATCTGGCCCAAACTGCGAACTATTTGCTGAATCTTCGGGGTGAAACAAACCGCGATCTATCACAAAAACCGGCCGATATCGCAGCTGTTCATGCTTTAACGCAGGCGGCGGTTAACGTCGAGCTGTTTACCATTCCTCTGTATATGACAGCGATGTATTCCATTGAAGGACTGCATCAGATTAACGGCGCCAATGCTCTTTACCAGGGGCGTGTCTGGCCGGGATCCTCTACCAGTGCAAATCCACAGACCAAAAATGAAGAAAGCTTCAACCTGATATTCAGCGTATTTATTCAGGAAATGCTCCACCTCGAGCTGGCCGCGAATATTTGTACCGCGTTGAATAAAAATGCAGAGGGTGTTACCAATACATTTGACCCGACCTTTACCAGCGCGCTATTGCAGGGGAATTATCAAGCCGATCAGGTTGATTACCCCAATGCGTGGCTGTGCTATGGGCCTGAGAACACTAAAATACCGCACATTGTTGATCTTAAAGATTTTAAAGATGGTGTGACACTTGGTGGTGTTGATCTGTCGTTGAATCAGGTCAAGGTTAACGTTGAGGCATTAAATAAGAATTCCATCTCACTATTCATGGCCATTGAAGCCTCTCATGAGGTTATCTATGAAGGCCTTGCACCAGACAAGCGTGCGAACTATTTCCCAGCCGTTCCGTTTACGAACTGGACAGAGAATTCAACGGAAGTTGATCTGCCTGATTTTGGCTCCATTGCACACATGTACAGTTGCCTGGCAAAGTATCTGAACTTTGAGTATGCCGATGGCAGTACGCTGTTCAGCGCGGTTTTTAATCCTGATTCCGCGCAGCAGGATTTGTTTAATGTCTCTGACCGTAAAGGTGGCCATGGTACATCCGGGCATCCATGTGCTGAGTTTTCAGGTATGGGTAATCTGACGGTGACCGCTGCAGACCCTACCACCGCCAAAGCACAGATCTTCAATATGATCAGTGGCATCACAGATCAGGGTGAAGGAGATATGCTGACGGTTAAGCCGACTCCGGTGAATGATGGCCTTAATTTGCTGAGATCAGCTCCCGCTGATATTGAGTTAGCCGGAGAGGTTGAAACACGTTACCAGCCAGACCGGTTCGCGCTGGAAGCGGATTACCCTTCCTACAATGACCAGGGTGAGCGTCTGCCCGAGTCTGCCGATGCTCATGCCCGTTATACGGGTGGTGAACTTGACCACTTCAAGCGTTTTGAGGATGTGGCGGCGTATATGAACGACGGCCTTATTAGCACCTGGGCTGACTGGCATGCCAATCCAGATAATAAATGGACGGCTGAGTTGTTGACTACGCCAGACTACCAGCCAGACCCGGCCTCCAAAATTCCTAAGCCAGAAGATGTTGCCGCAGCGCTGAATAATCTTAAAGCGACCGATGGTGATGCCAACTATCTGACCTTTAGCCATATAGCAGCAGGTTCGATTGCGGGCATCACCACTGTACTGAATGATTACTGGAACTACCGTGATTTTATTGGCAAGGCTGGATCGCTGAAACCTGGCTGTACACCAACCCCTGCTGACCCTTATGGTTGCTACGAAGACTCCACTCCAACAGCATTCCCATACCCATCGATGGGTGGTTCGGGGGATCGAATTTCAATCTGCTGGGCGATATTTGGTAAAGCGCCAGAGCTGTACAAAGGTGCTTTCCCGCGTCAGAAAGGTGGCTCGCCAGCACAGGGTACCGGGCCTGCTAACCATGCTTGCCAGGGGATGTCCTTCAACGGTGATAGTGATGCAAACGCCTGTGCGACTAAAGGTGTGTTCCATACCTGTAAAGGTTCCAATAGCTGTGCGGGTGAGGGCGGTTGTGGTTTTGTTCATGATGCCTTTGGTGGCGGGAATTGCAGTTCCTCCGGCACAAACACCTCGAAAGGTGCGCTGTTCAGTGCGCCAGCGGATAACCAGTGTGGTGGCAAAGGCGGTTGTGCGGTACCGATCTCTGCTTCTCAGCTGTTCGCAGAAAGCGGCACCATGCAGTTGTTTGATCTGAAAAACAAAACGGACGGAAACTACAATCAGCTGAATACGCTGGAATATCAGCAAGGCGAACCGGTCTATTCGGTCGCATGGCGGGCCTATAACGAAGCTTTGAAGGGGGAGGGTATTGCTGACGGTGAAATGCCAGAGGCGCCTGCGCCAAGCGACCTGCGCCTGGCATTCCCTCCATCTACCTGATTAGTTAACGTGTGATTATGACGCGGGTATCAGCATGGCTGATATCCGCGTTTTTCTATCTTCTGTGCTACCAGGATAAATGATGAACTCTATCGTATCGGGCCCGGCCCCTGACGTGGCACTGGCTGACGCTTTGCCCCGGTTGGGTTTTGGTGTTGGCTTACGTAACTGCCACTATGAATGGCTACTGAAAAACGATCTCGATCTGACGCATGAGCCGTCGCAGTCGCCGCAGGTTGACTGGTTCGAGATCATCAGTGAAAACTTTATGGATAATCACGGCTTCGCCCGTTACATGCTGGATCGGGTCCGTGAGCGCTATCCGGTTGTAATGCACGGTGTCTCACTGTCGATTGGCTCTAGTGATCCGCTTAACAGGGAATACATCGACGGGTTGAAAGTACTGATTGATCATGTAAAACCGGCCTGGATATCAGACCATATCTGCTGGACCGGCATCGCCGGGGTGAACACTCATGATTTACTACCGCTGCCGTATACCGAAGCAAGTTTGCGGCATGTGGTGCAACGGGTAAATGAGGTGCAGGACATTCTGCAGCGGCCGCTGATTCTGGAAAACCCCAGTACCTATCTGCAGTTTAAAAGCTCGGATATGAGCGAGTGGCAGTTTATTAATGCACTCTGTGAGGAAACCGGCTGCGGGCTGTTACTGGATGTAAATAATGTATTTGTCTCCGCTTTTAATCATGGCTACGACCCGGAGCATTACATTCGCTCGCTACCCCATGATCGCATTGTACAGATGCATCTGGCTGGCCCTACCCATTGCGGCAGTCATATGATTGACACCCATGACACGGAAGTACCACGGCAGGTGTGGAAGCTGTATCAACTAGCCCAGTCTCTGGTGCCGGACTGTTCTACTTTGCTGGAGTGGGATGCGAATATCCCGGCTTTTCCTGTGCTGGTGGATGAGCTAAACAAAGCCAGACAAGCATTGTCTGGTGAATTACCAGGTACTGATCTTGAGTATCAGCCACCTGCTTCAGGTCAGGCTGCCCCCACGGTTGTATCAACTCCGATCCATCACAACTTACAGGTTGAGTATGCTGAATCTGACTGAGTTACAGCACTGGTTTGGGCTTGCGGTTATCCGTCGTGAACTGGATCCTGATCTGTTGCATCAAACGGTTGTCGGCACTGAACAGCTAAGTGCTCAGCAGCGGATGGGGATTTATGCGGAGGGGTACCGGTTACGGTTACTGGAATGTATGCGGGCCGAATATAGCTGTCTGTATGCGTTGTTAGGGGAGTCGATGTTCGACTCTTTTGCTATGGAGTACCTCGCAGCACGTCCTTCAAATTCACATACTCTGTTTGAATTGGGCAGAGGTTTCCCCGCATTTCTGGCCGCGACTCGACCCGCAGTGAACGATCCAGCACAGCTGCGGGGCATGAAAATGCCGGAACAGCTGGCACAACTGGAACGCTA
This sequence comes from Neptuniibacter sp., assembly GCA_024686055.1. Taxonomy (GTDB): domain Bacteria; phylum Pseudomonadota; class Gammaproteobacteria; order Pseudomonadales; family Balneatricaceae; genus Marinobacterium_C. The sequence continues at coordinate 1,132 of JAIBDV010000141.1, read as the reverse complement.
CCGGGTCATGAGCATCCGTGGTCAGGGCGTTGAACGGGCATTAATTGAGGAGCTGGATGCCAGCCTGCTACTTTTTCAGCCTGACTGGGTATTTCGATTAGCGGATACCAGTTTTGTATTCGACACTGACTTTGATTTTGTGCCCTGCATCGATGCGCTGGACCAGCAGAAGACGATTCCGTTTCCGAGCGATCGTCCGCAATCGTTACTGGTATACCGCTATGGTTATCGTATTCGTTTACAAAGGCTGGAGCCCTGGCAGGCTGCGTTTTTACAGGGCTGTGATGGTCAGGCTCACTGGCAGCAAGTGCAGCGCCAGGTAGCGGACAAATGTCAGCTGGACAGTGGTGAGCTGATGGCCCTGTTGATTACCTGGTTGCCTGAGGCGGTTCAAAAGGGAATTGTTGCTGTTGTTGATTGACGCCGGTGTTGGCAAGCTGAACCAGGGTTTATTCTGCCTTCTGACTTGGGAACTTTACATAAATTAACGCTTCATCAGATTTTTTGAATGTACCCGCCAGTGTTAATATGCGACCTGATCGCAATCCCTACCAAGATTTGACAGGAGTCAAACAATGACCGCTCTGGTAAAAGTACTTTCCGCAGTATCCATGGCCGCGCTGATTGCTACCCCGGTAGTTGCTGCTGATGCGCCGTTTGAGAAAGAGATTGAAGCACGTCAGGCACACATGGACGTTGTGAAATACAACATGGGTATCCTGGGCGCGATGGCCAAAGGCAAGCGCGACTACGATGCCGACCTGGCCGGTGCTGTTGCTAAAAATATGCTCAGCGCAGCAACGATGAATAACATGTCCATGTGGCCACAGGGTTCTGATAACAGCGTTGATGCGCTGTCTGAGCTGACCAAAGCCAAGCCGGGTATGTGGGCTGAAGACTCTGAAGCAGGCGATAAGCACAATGCCTGGGTAAAAGCGTCGGAAACCATGGCGGCAGAAGCCGGTAAAGATCTGGCTAGCTTGCGCAAAGCGATGGGCCCGCTGGGTAAATCCTGTAAGGGTTGCCATAAAGCTTACAAAGCCAAGTAATTCAGCGATGTCAGCCATTGGCTGACGACCACAACCTGGCCGCGGGCACCGCCTGTCGCCAGGTTTTTACTATCCGCTGCCTG
>JAIBDV010000219.1 GCA_024686055.1 Neptuniibacter sp. | reverse complement strand
TTTGATTCAAACCAAAGCCTGCTGGCCGAAGCCGTAAAACATCAAACGCTGAACTTGCGAGGTGGTTATTATCGTTATCTACAAACTAAAAGCAAGAAGAAAAACAACAACTTATCCACCGTTCTCAACCTGTTGAGCGGGCCGTTAAAGGCTGCTCTCTCAAGCGAGGATGCGCATTCTACGCATCTGAGCGTGGGGGTCAACAGGGTTTTGGAAATAAATGACAGAAAGATGCAATCACTGTCCTGCCCGCCAGAAACCACAAAGGCGCTCCCTCCGGGGAGCGCCTTCTATATATAGCTAACGATGGAAGGCGATCAGCCTTCAGCCAGCGCCGCTTTCTGCAACGCAAACAGCTCACCGATACCCTGCTCAGCCAGCTCCAGCATGCTGTTCAGCTCTTCACGGGAGTAAGCCGCGCCTTCGGCAGTGCCCTGCACCTCGATAAAGCCACCGGCGTCAGTCATGACGACATTCATGTCCGTCTCAGCTTTGGAGTCCTCAGCGTAATCGAGATCCAACACTGGCTGACCGTCATAGATGCCCACAGACACTGCAGCAATCATCTGCTTGAGCGGGTTACCCTTCACCGCACCATTTTTATCTTTACGCAGGAAGTTAACCGCATCCACCAGCGCCACACAGGCACCCGTAATAGAGGCACAACGGGTACCGCCATCCGCCTGGATCACATCACAGTCAATGGTAATGGTGTTTTCACCCAGCTTTTTCAGATCCAGCGCGGCACGCAAAGAACGACCAATCAGACGCTGAATCTCCACGGTACGACCACCCTGCTTACCACGCGCAGCTTCACGTCCGGCACGAGAACCGGTCGCCCGCGGCAGCATGCCGTATTCTGCGGTTACCCAGCCAGAGCCTGAGCCGCGCAAGAAACGTGGTACACCACGCTCTGCCGTGGCGGTGCAGATCACCTTGGTATCACCAAATTCAACCAGTACAGAGCCTTCCGCATGTTTGGTGTAATTGCGGGTAATTTTCACGTTACGCATCTGCTGCGGCTCACGACCACTCGGCCGCGGCTTGTTGATACCCAGATTCTGCAACTGTTCAGAAATAGTAGAACTCATAGTGATGTAATGCCCTGTTGACTGACGCCTGCCTGATAGAGCCACAGGCGCTCGACTGTTAGAATGACTGACAACCATGTTAGTGCAGGCGGAGCAAGACGCCACGCCAGACCGCTATCAGCCCCGTATTTTAATCGAGAGCGTTGCATATGACACGTAGTATGACTGCCTTCACCCGGCAGGAAGCCCAACATAGCTGGGGCAGTCTCGCCTGGGAGATCCGTTCGGTAAACCATCGTTACCTGGAACCCCACTTGCGACTACCGGATAACTTCCGCGATCTGGAGCCGCCTTTACGTGAGCGCCTGCGTAAAAAACTGAGCCGCGGCAAGATCGAATGCACTTTGCGCTTTGTCCCTGAAGCCCGCGCCCAGACCCTGAGTATAAACACAGACTACGCTCAGGACCTGATCAACGCCGCCAGCCAGATTCAGGCCATGCTGCCAGACAACAGCCAGCCGCTGGACCCGCTTGAAGTCATGCGCTGGCCAGGGGTACTGCAGGACGCAGCACTGGATATGGATGCAATTAAAGCTACAGCATTACAAACGCTGGATGCGGCGCTGGATGATCTGCTGGCTGGGCGCGAGCGCGAAGGCAAAGAGCTAGCAGCGCTGATCAACCAGCGTCTGGACAGTATCAGCGCGATTGTCTGTCAGATACGCGAGAAACTCCCCCTGATCCTGCAAGGCCAGCGCGACAATCTGCGCAGCCGTCTGGAGGAATTAAAGGTAGAGCTCGATGAAGGCCGTCTTGAACAGGAGATGGTAATGCTGGCGCAGAAGGCCGATGTAGATGAAGAGCTGGACCGCCTCGACACCCATGTACAGGAAGTACGCCGGGTACTGAAGCAAAAAGGTGCAATCGGGCGTCGGCTGGATTTTCTGATGCAGGAGCTGAACAGGGAAGCCAATACCCTGTCATCAAAATCGATTGTGGCCGAAACCACCCAGTGCGCGGTAGATCTCAAAGTGCTGATCGAACAGATGCGCGAACAGATTCAGAACATAGAATAACTGACCAAAGACTCAAGGCCGGACTGCCTGCAACAGACAGCCCGGCCAGCATCTCAATTCAACTCTGCGCTGTAACCACCCTCAACACCTCGGGTCGCAATCGCCACTGCATCATGGGCATGCAAACTTTCCTGATGCTCAACCTTGAGCCAGAAATCCTCAACACCACCAACCGCCAGCAACGCCTGCTTGATACGCCGGGCAGCATCTTCACAGAACATCAGATTACTGCCATTAAGACGAGCAAACGCCTGCTCATCCTGTCGTTTCACCGCTGTCTGTACCGGCGTACCCAATGCCTGCTCAACACAATCAATCAGCTCGTTGACTGGAAAGCTATCAGCCATCGACAGTTTTAACCGCAGATATGCCCATGAACGCTGACTGTGAGGCGTCGCAACCGACCCGCGCTCGCTGAGCAGCCAGTGCCGTAGCGCCTCCTTATCCAGTGGACCGTCCTCTGGAAAATCCTCCAGCATCGCTTCCGCCAGCAGTTGCCGCGACAGCGAAGCCGAGCAAGGACAGGTGCTGGAGTACGGAATCGCCAGCTTCAACTCCGTTGTTACCTTGCCCATTTCCAGCCGACTGATGACCTCAATCGGATACGCTTTCCAGCCCCGGTGATCACTTTTCAACGCTGGGCGACGAACCAGGTAATCACAGCGCAGGCTCACCGCGGCACTGTCACTGATATCCAGATGCGTCTCCAGCTTACTCTGCAGAAACGCAGCTAACGTCGCCGGCGTCAGCTGCTGACTGTCCACAAAGGCCTCCAGCAGCAGGTATAACCGTGACATATGAATACCTTTCACATCCGCCCGGCAGATATTCACAAACGCCTGTGCTGTTCCCTGGCAAGCGACTTCACCAGCCTGACCATCCAGCAGCCTGAACGGTAACGCCAGCCCCGACATACCCACCCAGTCGAGTGGCATATGCACACCGGCACTGTCTGTTGCGGCGACATCCGGCAACGCTACCGGGCTTGTTTGCTGGTTCATTTTCAACTCCTCAATCTACAACGGGACGGCTTTCCGTCAGACAAACCTGGTTATTCTCAGCATCTACCTGAAAATAAAAACAGTTCGAGCGGCCGGTATGACAGGCAGGGCCTATCTGCTCAACACGACAGAGCAGGGTATCGCCGTCACAGTCCAACCGCATTTCAACCAGCTTTTGATAATGTCCGCTGGTTTCACCCTTAAGCCAGAAGCACTGACGAGAGCGGGACCAATAAGTCATTCGTCCGCTATCCAGGGTCTGCCGTAACGCCTGGGCATTCATCCAGGCCATCATCAACACTTCCCCGTCACTGGCTCGCTGGGTAATAACGGGCAGAAGCCCCTGATGATCAAAGTTTAGCTGGCACAGCAACGGTTCAAGCGCAAAGCGAGAACCCGCCTGCCCAGACTCCAGCGACTGAAAAAAGCGACGCGTCATACAAACCCCAGCCGATAGTGGCCATTCAACACATTTAAAGTTAAGTTATAATATAACATTACTTCAGTGAATAGCAGCTCATGAACGCCTTTACGCTCCCCGACACAGCCACCCGGACTCAGCACTTATCCTCTGAACCAGAAGTTTTTACCCGCATCTATGACCCCGATTGCAATATGGCTGGCTGGCAGCGAACGCTATCTGACGACATCCAGGCCTACACTGCCGCCCTGACAGCCAAACCACCGCTTAACCTTCAAGTCAAAAGTATTCTGACAGTGGAGGAGGTGCCTGAGCTGCTGACAAAAGCGCTGCCCGAGCACCCCGGCCGCGCGGTTCTGATCGAAGATATCCAGTTACTGGTTGATATGTTCTGCTGCCTGTTTGAGCTCAAGCGCGCCGGACTGCGCCTGGCACTGCTGGATAAACCCATGTGCCCCCGCTTCCATGTTGACCATATTCCCTGTCGACTGGTAACCAGCTGGTGTGGGGTCGCAACCCAGTGGCACCCGCAACCACTGGCCTCTCTGACCGGCCAGCCTGTCACCGAACCAGAACAGCTGAAAAGCGGCGATGTTGCCCTGATAAAAGGTGATGGCTGGTACAACAACAGTGGCCACGGCCTGGTACACCGCTCACCTGTCCCGCTGGCCGGTCAGCCCCGGTTATTTATGTCGCTGGACTTTGCCGACTGAGTCCGGCCGATGACGCCTCCGGCTCAAGGCCGTATAATGCCCCATCTATCCGGGGTCGGCTTCACCGCGACCAGAACAGCGCCAGACAATGGAACCCAGTATGAGCCAGCAAGGTACTCTGTACGTTATTTCAGCACCCTCCGGGGCCGGTAAAACCAGCCTGGTAAAAGCCCTGCTTGAGCAGGACAGCCAGGTGCGCGTTTCTGTTTCCCACACCACCCGCGACATGCGCCCCGGGGAAGAGAACGGCAAAGATTACAACTTTGTGGAAATGACCGAATTTGATGCCATGGTCAACAAAGGCCAGTTTCTGGAATATGCCGAGGTTTTTACCAATAAATACGGCACGTCCCGTGTCTGGGTAGATACGCAACTGGACGCTGGCATTGACGTGATCCTGGAGATCGACTGGCAGGGTGCACAGCAGGTGCGTGAACTGATGCCCGAATGCTGTTCTGTCTTTATCCTGCCGCCGTCACGGGAAGAATTGCACAAACGCCTGTCAGGCCGTGGCACCGACGCCCAGGACGTTATTGATTACCGGATGAATCAGGCCGTTGAAGAGATGAGTCACCTTAACGAATACCACTATCTGATCATCAACGACGACTTCCAGCAGGCACTCACTGAACTGCAGACGGTCTTCAGCGCCCGTCGTCTGCGTCTGGCACCCCAGCATGCCCGCCATCAGTCCATGCTGGATCGCCTGCTGGCTGATAACTGATCACGCATTAACCTTGTCACTCCGGGCATTGGCCGCTAGAATGCCCGGTCATTTCAAGCTTAACCACCTATATTGAGGTCATCATGGCACGAGTCACCGTTGAAGATTGCCTGGAAAATGTCGACAACCGTTTCGAACTGGTGATGGTCGCGTCCAAGCGCGCACGCCAGCTGGCAACCGGTGGTAAAGACCCTAAGGTCGAGTGGGAAAACGACAAGCCAACTGTTGTTGCGCTGCGTGAAATCGCCGAAGACCTGGTCAACAAGTCCATTCTGGACGAGATCATCGAAGACTGATCCTCAGTTTTCCCTGGTTCTGACCCGCATTGTCGCCCGGTTCTCTGGCGGCTAGTAGTAAATATCTATTACTGCGGGTCAGATGCCTGTTTTGTGCACTGCAGCCTCTTTCCCAATCCCCCTCTATACGGCATGATTCAGACTATCCGGCAGTTACACCGGCGTAAACGCGCGGGACGGATACAGGAGATGTTATGCCAACCATTGATGCCCTCTCAGAACGCCTGACCGATTACCTCGATCTGCAGCAGATTCGTGAGGTGCGTCGTGCCTATTTTTACGCTGAACAGGCCCACGACGGCCAGAAGCGTAAAAGTGGTGAACCTTACGTCACCCACCCCCTGTCAGTTGCCAGCATCCTGTCGCAGATGCGCATGGACCACCAGAGCCTGATGGCCGCCATGCTGCATGATGTTATCGAAGACACTGAGATCAGTTACGAAGGGGTTGAGTCCCAGTTCGGCACGACCGTTGCTGACCTGGTAGACGGCGTCTCCAAACTGACCCACCTGGATTTTGAAACCAAGGCCGAGGCTCAGGCGAGCAATTTCCAGAAAATGGT
>JAIBDV010000060.1 GCA_024686055.1 Neptuniibacter sp. | reverse complement strand
ATTTTCTCACTGGTATTCCGTGGTTACGGCGGTGATGATCTGGTGCGTGACTTTCTGACCGATCTGCCAGGCGGGGTCTTTGGTGCCATGGCGCTGGTGATGCTGATTATCTTCCTGCTCGGCTTCTTCCTGGATTTCATCGAGATCACCTTTGTGGTGGTCCCTATTGTTGCGCCGATCCTGCTGTCCATGGGACTGGACCCGGTCTGGCTGGGCATTATGTTTGCTATCAACTTGCAAACCTCGTTCCTGACCCCACCGTTTGGCTTTGCGCTGTTCTACCTGCGCGGCGTGGCACCGCCAACGATCAGTACCAGTCAGATCTATCGGGGGGTGGTGCCCTTTATCGCCATCCAGCTGGTGATGCTGGCGGCACTGGCAGCCTGGCCTGCTCTGGCCACCTGGTTACCCGACCTGGTGTACGGCTAAGCCCCTGACGGTATAGCGGCCATAAAAAACCCTGCCGAGGCAGGGTTCTATCAAAAGCAGGCCTGGGTCTGCTTTTTTATTGCCTGGTGAAAGCTCAGCCCAGGTTACGACCGTTCAGGTAGGCCTGCTCAGATACCGCATGCCACTTGGTTGCCTGGTCACGGAACTGTACAAAGGACTCGTAGACTTTTTTGGTCATCGGGTCTTTATCTGCTTCTTCACGCACCACCGCATCAGACAGCATACGCAGTTTCTGCAGTACTTCATCCGGGAACTTGCGCAACTCAACACCGTGCTGAGTGACCAGCTGCTCCAGCGCCTTGTTGTTCTTGGCCGTGAAGTCGGCCAGCATATCCTGGTTGGCGATTTTGATTGCAGAGCGCACAATCATCTGCAGATCTTTCGGCAGGGCTTCCAGCGCTTCCTTGTTAACGAAGCATTCCAGCGTGGTGCCTGGCTCATGCCAGCCCGGGTAGTAGTAGTATTTGGCCGCTTTGTGCAGACCAAACGCCATATCGTTGTAAGGACCGACCCACTCAGTCGCGTCGATCGCACCGGATTGCAGCGCCGGGAAGATTTCACCGCCTGGCAGCAGTACCGGTGTACCACCGGCACGCCGGAGCACTTCACCGCCGAGCCCGGGCATACGCATTTTCAGACCTTCCAGGTCAGCAACGGAGTTGATCTCCTTGTTGAACCAGCCGCCCATCTGTACCCCGGTGTTACCCGCAGCACCGGGGACCAGACCGAACGGCGCGTAGGTTTCTTCCCACAGCTCCATACCACCACCGTGGTACAGCCAGCCATTCATCTCCTGGGCCGTCAGACCAAAAGGCACAGCCGCGAAGAACTGTGCCGCGCGGCTCTTGCCCTTCCAGTAGTAAGAAGCACCATGACCCATTTCAGCCGTCCCCTGAGAGACCGCATCAAAAATTTCCAGTGCACCCACCAGCTCTTTGGCGCCATACACTTTTACGTCAATGCGTCCGGCACTCATCTCATTGATCAGTTCTGCCAGGTGATTAGCACCTGTACCCAGACCCGGGAAATTCTTCGGCCAGGTGGTGACCATTTTCCAGCGAATTTTCTTTGCGGCATGAGCCGGTGCAGTTGCAGCGGCTGCACCTGCGGCAGCTGCCAGGCCTGCTGCTTTAATCAAGTCACGACGTTTCACGCGTGCACTCCTTTGTTATTATCCTTGGTGAAGGTACAAAAAGTACCACGCCCCTTGTCAGGTCGCAATTTGACAGGTGCAGCAGACAGGGTGAGCTGAGATAACAACATTGATATACTCTGTGCAGTTTCTACAGGTCAGATGAGAGATCCTCTTGAATTCGTTCAATCTGCTGCAGTCCATTGCGGATGCGCGGCCAAAGCTGCGCAAGTCAGAACAAAAGGTAGCGGACTATGTCCTTACCCAACCGGATGAAGTCATCCATATGCGCATTGTCGATCTGGCTTCCGAGGCCAGCGTCAGTGAGCCTACGGTGGTGCGGTTCTGCCGTGCGCTGAACTATGACGGCTTCCAGGATTTTAAACTGACTCTGGCTCAGGGGCTGGCCAGCAGCGCCAACTTTGAGCAGTTCTCACTGAACAGCAAAGATACGGTCAGTGAGTTCAAGCAGAAGATCTTCGATTCCATGATCGGCAACCTGATCAATATCCGCGACCGGCTGCCAGCAGAGTCACTGGAGGATGCGATCACCGCCCTGGCCACCGCCAGTCGGGTTGAGTTCTATGGTTTTGGTGCCTCTGCACCGGTCTGCACCGACGCCCAGCATAAATTCTTCCGACTGAAGATATCAGCGGCCGCCTACGACGATCCCCATATGCAGACCATCTCCGCTGTCACCCTGGGTGATAACGATGTGGTGGTAGCTATCTCTCAGACGGGTCGCACCAAAGACCTGCTGCATACCGTCAAACTGGTCCGGGAAACCGGCGCCACGGTGATCTCCCTGTGCCCGGGCAACACACCTCTGGCTGACCTGGCCACCATTCCGATCCATATCGATGTGGAGGAGGATAAAGACCTCAGTACGCTGATGTCTTCCCGCGTCCTGCACCTGGTGGTGATTGATGTACTCGCCGTCGGCGTTGCCATGCGGCTGGGTCCTGGCCTGCTGGACCACCTGAAAACGATTAAGCGCTCGTTGCGTTCCCTGCGTCAGAATGACAAACGCTTACCGGTGCGCCGTCCGCCCAAGTAATTTTTCCACCTGCCCGTCACACTTTCATACCTCTGCAGTCAGGATGTCACAATCCTGACATGGCGCACTTTTACTCTTTCTCCCGCGAATCACTGGTTGATATTTAAGCAGTAGTGCGATAAAACGCAATTGAACGCTGTCTCTGCCCTGGGCACACAGGATTGTTCCCGGGTTCTTCGACAGCGGCTGTTGAGGAGAAAGTGTTATGCAACTACGGAAGAACACAGACACCACACATACTCTGCCCACTGAAATCTTTGATGTACTCGTCGGCTTTAAAGAGGAGGAAAAGATTAAGCAGAAAAAACGCGCCTCGCAACGTTCCCTTGCCGCCCGCCGTGCAATAGAACGCCATCAGGAAGAGAAGGTTTTAGCGCACGACATTGATGAAGAGTTCTGGTTTGAAGATAGCTGACCCCATCGGTAGAGCCGATGCGTCATCGGCTCTACCCGAATTCAAGCTCAATCTGCCATTGCCGCCAGCTCAGCGCCTGACTCATCTGCAGTACGGGTAATACCACGCTTTGGTAACCGGATAGTAAAGCAGGTACCCACACCCGGTTTGCTCTTCACGGTAATAGAGCCATGGTGGTCTTCAATGATGCCATAGGAAATTGCCAGCCCCAGCCCGGTACCTTCGCCCACCGGTTTGGTGGTAAAAAAGGGATCAAACAACTGGGAAACATGTGCCGCAGCAATACCCTGACCATTATCAAACACCTGTATCTCAATATCCTCAGCCCGCTCACGACTGCGTATGCCAATCACCCCGCCATCTTCACCAACAGCCTGACCCGCATTGACCAGCAAGTTCATAAACACCTGGTTTAGTTGCCCGGGACTGCAGCTCAGTAACGGCAGTGGCTTGAGGTCTTTACGAATGGTACAACTGTATTTGAGCTCGCTATTGACGATTTTGAGCGTCGTCTCCAGACACTGATTCAGGTCCGCTTCCTGCTGCTCAGCCTGATCCACATGTGAAAATTCTTTGAGTCCCTGCACAATGTCACGAATTCGCCGGGAGCCCTCCAGGGTGTCTACCATCAATTCGCGGATATCATCATGGATGAACTCGAAATCCTCCGCCGTCATAAAGGCATCCAGCTCACGCTTACGCAGCTGCCACTCAGGACTGGCAGGCTCCAGTTGCAGCAAGGGCCGCACTTTCTGTTCCAGCCCCTGGTAGCTCTCAACGTAACCGTTCAGACTGGCGATGTTGCTCATCACAAAACCAACCGGATTGTTGATCTCATGGGCAACCCCGGCTGCCATCTGGCCCAGTGATGCCATTTTTTCTGATTGCAGCAGCTGAGTCTGGGTCTGCTGAATCTGCTGATTTGCGCCTTTGAGATCATCATTACTCTTCACCAGGGCAGCGGTACGACGCTCAACCCGATCTTCCAGAGTCCGATTCAGCTCTTTCAGCTCAACCTCATACTGATCTCGCTTCTGCTGGGTTGCTCTCAGCCGGTCAATCATGACATTGAACGCCTGCCCCACTTCCGCAATTTCATCCCGGCTACGAATTGGCACTTCAGTTTCCAGATCACCCTGAGCGACATTTTTCGCCGCTCGTCGCAATGTTGCCAGTTGTGAGGTGAGGTAGGTTCCCAGTACGAAGGAGAACAATGCAACCAGTACCATCTCAACACTGGCAATCGTGATACTCCAGCTCTGAGTGGCAGAAATCGCCCGCTCAAGTGACGCTGTATCGATGCCAATCTGCACCCGACCATACACCTCCCCCCCCTCGACAATGTTGGCCTGTATGTCAAAGACCCCATCATCAATCAGCTCTGGTGACTGATCAGGCACAAAAGACTGAGCGAGCAGTATCGCATCTCCCGAGGCAGCAAATACGTTACCATCAGCTCCCACCACCCGGGCATATTCCATGTCCGGGTTGGTCATCAGTTCATCGGTAAAGGTTTCCAGCGATGCCAGATCATAGGACAGGACGGCATCCTTTGTGGTGGTTGCAAATAACGAGGCAGTTGTCTGCGCCCGCTTAAGCAGGCTGTCGTAACTGGTACTGCGCATATACCCCAGTGCGGTATACACCAGTAACAGCAACAACAGCCCTTCAATGAGGGCAATACCAAGGATAGTTTTCCAGCGTAAGGACATCGTGTTACTGCTTGATCAGCTGGTCCAGCATGTTAAGACCAAGATTACGAACATCATCCCAGTCTTTATCCTGTGCCAGCTGCATCCCTTTAAAATTAATTGTTTTCAGTAACGCCCGGCCTTCCGGGTCAGTGTTCATTCCCACTAGTGCCTGGCTCAGCCGTGAGACTGCGGCGGAATCAACAGATGGATGGGCAGCGATTGCATGGGGCGTAAACGTCCGGGTCGTCCAGAGTACCCGCAGCTGAGCACGAACCTCAGGGGCCGTGTTATTAAAAGTGCGCATCACCCCGCCACCCGCCGGAAAGTAGCCTTTGGCAACATTAAGGTACACCGAGTCATGGGATGAAACATAGGCGGGTTTAAACGGAATTTTATCCGTGGTCAGTTGTGCACGCGGTAAAACACTGGCCGCAAACGCCGCCGGGGCTGGGAAGGCCAGCTTCTGATTAGCCAGCTCAGACAGGCTCTGTAATGGGCTGTCCTTGTGAACGACCATGATCCCTTTGATCTTTTTGTCTTTCTGTCGAGCCAGCGCCAGATAACCAGGCTGACGGTTAAAAACGGTGTAGTGATAAGGGTTCATGTAGGCAATGTCATATTGACCATCGGCCAGCCGCTTTTCGAAGGTAGGAATGTTTTTTGCGGTACCGAAGGTGTAGTCATCACCGGTTTTAGCGCTGATATAGCGCAGGATGGGGGTCCATTTTTTAGCCAGCTTTTTCGCCGACTGCTGCGGCACTATCCCAAAGGTCAGCGTTGCCGCCTGAACGGATACTGCTCCAGCCAATAACACTACTGCCAACATCGTTGATCGCATCGCCATTACCTCCCTATTAAGCTTTTGGCTTTATGAGTGTAACCACAATTTACAGATGTCGCTGAAATTTAACCAGGGAGAATGGTATAGCCCGACAGTCTGGCTGACGGACTATACGTTGGTGACTAAGACGCGCAGTTATTCAACGGTCACCGATTTAGCCAGATTACGTGGCTGATCAACATCGGTGCCTTTAAGCACAGCCACATGATAGGACAATAGCTGTAATGGAATGGTGTAGAGAATCGGCTCCAGCAACATATCAATGTCCGGCACTTCCAGCACTGCCACTCCATCTTCAGCTTTCACCGACTGAGTGCAGCCGGCAAACACAAACAACTCGCCACCGCGGGCACGGACTTCCTGCAGGTTGGCCTTAAGCTTGTCCAGCATATCATTGCGTGGCGCAACCGTGACGACCGGCATGTCTTTGTCGACCAGTGCCAGCGGGCCATGTTTAAGCTCACCGGCCGGATACGCCTCTGCATGAATGTAGGAGATCTCTTTCAGTTTCAGTGCGCCTTCCATCGCCACGGGATAAAGACTCCCACGGCCAAGGAACAGGGCGTGCTGCTTCTCTGCAAACGCCTGAGCCATCTGCTGAATACTGCCGTCCATCTCCAGTGCTTCACGCAGCAGTACTGGTAACCCAGCCAGTGCCTTAACGATGGCCTGCTCCCGCTCAGGTGTCAGTCCATTACGACGACCCAGTGCCAGCGTTGTCAGCATCAGGGCAACCAGCTGGGTGGTAAACGCTTTGGTCGATGCCACGCCAATTTCAGGCCCGGCATTGGTCATCAGGCTCAGATCAGATTCGCGTACCAGTGAGCTGCCAGGCACGTTACAGATCGCCAGACAGCCCAGTACCCGGGATTTCACTTCACGCAATGCCGCCAGCGTATCGGCGGTTTCACCGGACTGTGAAATCGTCAGAAACAGCGTACCCTCAGGAATCACCACCGTGCGATAACGGAATTCGCTGGCAACCTCCACATGACATGGAATACCAACCAGATCTTCAATCCAGTATCTGGCAATCATCCCGGCATGAAAACTGGTGCCGCAGGCAATAATCTGTACCTGCTTAACCTGATCAAACAGCGCTCCAGCCTCTGCACCAAAGGCCTGTTCCAGCAAGTGATCATTGGCTATACGGCCGGCCAGAGTCTGCTCAACCACCTCAGGCTGCTCATAAATTTCCTTGAGCATGTAGTGTTTAAAGTCGCCTTTGTCTGCAGCGGTAACACCATGCTCATAGCTGATCACTTCATGTTCGACAGGCTCACCTGCTGCATCCCAGACTTCGATGCTTTGCTGAGTCAGCAGGGCAATATCACCTTCGTCAAGGAACATGAAGCGGTCGGTAACCTGTAACAGCGCCAGCTGGTCGGAAGCGATAAAGTTCTCACCACCCAGCCCGACACCAATCACTAAGGGGCTACCCTTGCGTGCAGCAACCAGCTGGTCAGGGTGAGCCGCACTGATGACGCCCAGCGCAAAAGCACCATCCAGCATTTCGACAACCGCCTGAACAGCTTCGCGCAACCCTGAGGTCCTTTCCAGCTCTCGAGCAACCAGATGCGCCACCACTTCCGAATCAGTGTCCGAGCTAAAAGCAACCCCATCAGCGATTAGCTGCTCTTTCAATGGTTCGAAGTTATCGATGATGCCATTGTGTACCAGAGCCAGTCCGTGACCAGACATGTGTGGATGAGCATTCGCTTCGGTCGGCTTACCATGGGTTGCCCAGCGAGTATGTGCAACACCTACAGCCCCCACGACCGGCTGCTCTAACAGTGCACTGGCTAATGACTGTACCTTGCCTGCACGGCGCAATCGGTTGATTTTATTGCCATCCCAAACGGCCATCCCGGCTGAATCATAGCCGCGATATTCCAGACGACGTAAACCTTCAAGAAGGATCTCATTTACAGGACGCTGTGAAATAGCACCAACAATTCCGCACATATAAAATACCGTTCAAACCTGGGCAAGACTGCCCGAATGATTGTGTTAAGTGGGCCCAAGAGACCCAAACGCATCGCCTGGGTTAGCGCTTTACTGGTTTCTGCCAACCGCTGATATTACGCTGCTTACCACGCGCAACAGCCAGCTCACTATCAGCAACGGTCTTGGTCACCGTCGAGCCTGCTGCCACGGTTGCCCCTTTACCAATCGTTACCGGAGCCACAAGTGAAGTATTGGAGCCGATAAAGGCATCAGCACCAATCTCAGTACGGGACTTGTTCACCCCATCGTAATTACAGGTGATTGTACCCGCGCCAATATTGGCACCAGCACCGACCTGAGCATCACCAATGTAGCTAAGGTGACTTATCTTGGCACCAACCCCTATCTGGGCTTTTTTAGTTTCAACAAAGTTGCCAATCTTCGCCTGGGCTGCCAGTTCAGTACCCGGCCGTAAGCGGGCAAATGGTCCCACATCACACGCTGGCCCAACATGAGCCTGCTCCAGGTGTGAGTTTGCTTTGATATGCGCGCCGGACTCAATAACACAGTCACGAATAACGCAATTTGACTCGATAGTGACCTGGTCGCCCAGTATTACCTTACCTTCCAGAACGACATTGACATCGATCATCACATCCTGGCCATGGCTAACAGTCCCACGAATATCCAGCCGTGCAGGATCTGCCAGACTGACCCCGGCAACCATCAATGCTTCAGCCTGCTGACGCTGATACCAGCGCTCCAGTTGTGCCTGCTGGATACGGTTGTTAACGCCCTGCACTTCTTCTTCACTCTCAGGCTGGATCGCGGCTATTTCCACCCCATCCTGCGCTGCCATAGCGATAATATCAGTCAGATAGTATTCACCCTGGGCGTTTTCAGCAGAGAGCTGTGGCAGCCATTTTGACAGTCGTTCACAAGGTACTGCCATAATCCCGGTATTCGTTTCACTGATTGCCAGTTGTTCGGGATTGGCATCTTTCTGCTCAACAATCGCAATCACCTGATAATCATCGTTGCGCACAATACGACCATAACCAGCAGGATCGGACAGCTGAACCGTCAGCAAGCCAAGCTTACCGGTAGCAGCAATATCGACCAGAGCCTGCATCGTGACTGAACTGGTCAGTGGAACATCACCGTACAGTATCAGGGCAACACCAGAACCCGTAATTGCAGGCATCGCTTGTGCGACGGCATGCCCGGTTCCCAGCTGCTCAGTCTGTAATGCGAAGGTAAGCGACTGCCCTTCCAGAGCCCCCTGCAACTGCTGTGCACCATGCCCGATAACAACATGGGTTTTGATATCACCCAGCTTAGCTGCTCGGTCGAGCACATGCTGAACCATCGGTTTACCACCGATAGGGTGCAATACTTTCGGTAATGCTGATTTCATACGGCTACCCTGACCGGCAGCCAGTACCACGACATCTATCGACATGTATGCTCCAAAATACTTAAAAAGGAAGTTAAGGAAGCTCTATGGCCATAAAGCCTGCTGCGTCAGGGCAGCCAACCTGAAGTTTATAATTGCAGCTGATTTTACCTTGATCCCAGAGCATTACTACGGAGATTCACGATCAACAGCCTACTGCGTCAAAAGTGAATATTAGCTGATAATAATTAACTCTGTTAACAGCGAAGGAGCTGGGCTCAATATAAAAATCACACACAACCCCCTGTGTCAGCATAGTTGTCGCCTCCCCTGATTTATCAAGGAGAGTGAAACATGGCGAAATATCCAGCCGAACTGAAAGCCTCGGTCATCCAGAAAATGATGCCACCACACAACGTACCGGTGGCGCAGCTTGAACGCGAAACAGGCATCAGCAACGTAACACTGTACACTTGGCGAAAACAGGCCAGAGAACAGGGGGCTCCCGTGCCAGGCGATGGAAAAAACCCGGAACAGTGGTCCGCAGAAAACCGCTTTGCTGTACTGATGGAAACAGCCGCACTCAACAGTGCCGAACTGTCCGAATACTGCCGCAGCAAAGGCCTCTATCCTGAGCAAGTCACACGCTGGAAAGCTGATTTTATTGCCGGGAGTGAACAGCCTGCCGCGCAGCGTCAGCAGCAGCGTGCCACACAGCGCCAGGAGCGCAAACGCATCCAGCAGCTGGAAAAGGAGTTGATGCGCAAAGATCGAGCACTGG
Organism: Neptuniibacter sp.; assembly: GCA_024686055.1. GTDB lineage: Bacteria > Pseudomonadota > Gammaproteobacteria > Pseudomonadales > Balneatricaceae > Marinobacterium_C. The sequence continues at coordinate 1,084 of JAIBDV010000060.1, read as the reverse complement.
CTGAAACGACTGCTTTGCTGGTGTTATCAAAAAAAGTCGAGACGTTCTGGGACAAACTCGAGGACGAGTAATACCCGCTCCTGAGCGTCGAAGACTCATGAAATGGGTTGAAATTGCCTGTAACGACGGTGCTGCGCAACATAAGGCCTGCAAACTTGCAGGTATCTCCGAGCGTTCCTTGCAACGCTGGAGATTGCAGGGACAGGATGGTGAGGATAGACGTGCCATGGCACACCGGCCTGAGCCCGGCAACCGACTGACCGATGCAGAACGCGCGCGCATCCTGGAGCTCTGCAACAGCGAGCGCTTCCAGAGCCTGCCACCGAGTCAGATTGTTCCGATCCTGCTGGACGAAGGTATCTATATCGGATCAGTCTCCAGTTTTTACCGAGTATTGAAAGCCGCCGAACAACAGTACCCGCGTGGTCGACAGCAGAAACCAGTGAAGCGTAAGGCTGTGACCCATAAGGCAACAGCGCCCAATCAGCTCTGGAGCTGGGATATCAGCTGGCTGAACAGTCCAGTACGCGGCCATTACTACTATCTGTACATGATCGTGGACGTTTACAGTCGCCTGATTACAGGTTGGGAAATACATGAGACAGAATCAGCCGAGCAAGCAGCGGAGCTGATCCGCAAAGCCTGCCTGAGACACGGCATCGGCCTTAACCAGAGCGAGCTGGTGCTGCACTCGGACAATGGCAGCCCAATGAAAGGCAGCACCATGCTCACTACGCTGTATCAGCTGGGGGTCGCACCCTCGTTCAGCCGCCCCCGGGTCAGCAACGATAATGCTTACTCCGAGTCGCTGTTCAGGACATTGAAGTACCGGCCAGCCTATCCACCGCAGGCGTTTGAGAGTCTGGAGGCAGCACGAACGTGGGTGCAAGGGTTCGTCACCTGGTACAACGAGGAGCACAGGCATAGTGGCCTGAAGTTCCAGACACCGATGGACCGACATACAGGCAAATGTACTGAGAAGATCCAGCAACGTATCGAGGTGCTATCAGCCGCCAAAGAACGCCATCCAGAACGCTGGGGTAACCGTTCTATACGTGACTGGCATTTACCGGATGAGGTTGTT
>JAIBDV010000152.1 GCA_024686055.1 Neptuniibacter sp. | reverse complement strand
CCTGCTCAATGGCCGCAACCACCTCGGGATGATCCGGGTTGCCGACATGGCCCATGGAAGCCGACAGATCAGACGGGCCGATAAACACCGCATCCACACCGTCGATGGCGGCAATCTCAGCCAGGTTATCCATCGCAGTCGTCGTTTCAGCCTGCACAATCAGGCAGATCTGTTCGTTGGCCTGGTGCAGGTAGCCCGGAATCCGGTTCCAGTTCGCGCCCCGTGCCAGTGAGGTGCCCAGCCCGCGAATACCCTGCGGTGGGTAGCGCACGGCCTGCACCAGCTGCTCAGCCTGCGCCGGGGTATCAACCATCGGGATCAGCAGCGTTTGTGCGCCGATATCCAGCAGCTGTTTGATCAGCGCGGTGCGCCCTTCTGGCGGGCGCACAATGGCGGGCACCTGATACGGCGCGATCGCCTGCAGGTGGGCCATGATGCTGCGGTTATCAAAAGGCGCGTGTTCGCCGTCGATCAGCAGCCAGTCAAACCCGGCCCCGGCGCAGATTTCAGCACAGCTGGTGTCTGGCAGGCCCAGCCAGAGCCCCCACTGGGTCTGCTCGCCCTGCAGCGCCTGTTTGAATTGATTCAGCGGTAAGTCCATTGCCATCCCTCCTCAGACGAACCGTACCGAGATACCACCCAGTGGGCCGTAATCTGCATGCACCGTGTCACCGGCTTTCACCGGCACCGGACGGGTGAAAGAACCCGACAGCACCACCTGGCCGGGTTCCAGCGCAACGCCATGGGGGGCAAAGCGCTTGCAGACCCAGCAGATGCCATTGGCCGGGTTGCCCAGCACGCCTGCAGCCAGTCCGGTTTCTTCAATCTGGCCATTGAGGTACAGCAACGCCCCGGCCCAGCGCAGGTCCATTTCCATCGGTTTGATCGGCCGGCCACCGAGGATAATCCCGGCATTGGCAGCGTTATCAGAGATGGTGTCCAGCACCTTGCGGGTGTAACCGGTTTCCGGGTCGGTGCGGTGACAGCGGGCCGCAATCAGCTCCAGCGACGGAATCACGTAGTCGGTGGCGTTGAGCACATCAAAGATGGTGATGTTGTCCCCTTCCAGCCGATCCTTGAGCACAAAGGCCAGCTCGACTTCGATACGCGGGTCGAGAAAATCAGCAGCACGGATCTCCGCGCCATCTTCAAAGAACATATCGTCCAGCAGCACACCGTAATCCGGCTGATCGATATTCACCGCCATCTGCATGGCACGGGACGTCAGGCCGATTTTGTAACCACGTACTTTGGCCCCTTCGGCGATCTTGCGATCAACCCAGGCTTTCTGGATGTTGTAGGCGTCATCCATGGTCATGTCCGGGTGCGCCAGGGTCAGCGCTGGAATCTGTGCGCGCTCACGCTCAGCGGTGTACAGCTGGGTGGCGGCGTTGTTGATCTGTTCGGGTGTCAGCATGGCTTGGTCATCTCGCTGATAAGTAACATATTAAGCAATATATAGTTAATATATTAACTATTCAACTGTCTGTGTGGATGCTCAGCCTTGTGGTGGATGTGGTAGTGGGCTGGTGTTGTCTGGCGTCAGGCCTTGTTCCCCGCTCTGAGGCTATAGAAGTATTTAAATCGGAGCCTTGTAGCAGCTCGCTCCGCGAGCGTCAGGGGTCAAGTCCAGGTATGTGACGCCCGTAATCTCGTTCCCACGTTCTGCGTGGTAATGCATACTGAGCCTGGCTTCCATCGCACGTGAGTTAATCCGTACCAATAAAACAATACCCCACGCGCTATCGCGGTGTAGTCCGTGCAAGCGACACAGTTGGTCAGTTCGTCAGGGGGCTCGCCCCCCAACACCCCCGCTACCTCCACAGAAGCGCTGTTAACCGCCATGGCTGCACGTTGCCGGGGGCCAGAAACAACTCGCTGCGCTCAAACAGGGTTTCTGACTGATCCCCATCAACGCACACCCCTGTCGGGCGCTTCCGAAGTCGGCCTGAATTGGGGTGCCAACTGGATATCTGGTCGTTTATAGAAAGACAGTTTCGAGGCTGTGATGATGGCAGTGATAAAAGCACCGGGCCGATATAGCCAGATGCCTGACAGGACTTCCAACCGTCTTACCCACGAATGCGGGTGCCCATTTTTTACGATTCTGGTTCACGGCATCAACCCTCAGCTTGCTACACAGAACAGATTGGAAAGTCTTCTGAAGCATAATTCACAACAAACCATGATCAATGCCGTAAAGCACCCGATGGCACCACTGGTCAGGCCGACTCTGAAGCGGCCCGAAAATACAGTGCGGAGGCGGCGATCAGTCAAAAACCCTGTCTGAGCGTAGCGAGTTGTTTTTGGCCGCCGCAGCCGTGCTGTATTTTCGGAAATAGCCGTTCAGTGGAGGTAATGGGGGTTGCCAGGGGGGCGAGCCCCCTTGGCGCGGCGGCAGCCAAGACCCCAACCATCAGCTTCCACTGTACCCGACCGCGATAGCGCATCAGCAGCTGGCACCTGGGGTCACATGACCAAGGCAGTTATAGCCTCGTTCCCACGTTCTGCGTGGTAATGCATACCGAACCTTGCTTCACTTCCATTGCTCCTGAGTTAATCCGTACCAATAAAACAGTACCCCACGCACTCTCGCGGTGTAGTCCGTGCAAGCGGCATAGCGGGTCAGTTCGCCAGCAATCCCCCCACATTCACGATACAATACAAAGCCTTAGGTGCTTAATATGGCGCATCACTGCTGTTAGAGGATGTGTAATGAAGAAAAAGAAGATAGATGGCTCTTTGATCCCGGTCGAGCCGGATACGCATAAGGCGTTGGACAAGGCTCTCAAGGCAGGCGAGTCGGCCAGGGTGATGTTAAAGGGTGATAAGAAGGTATTTATCATGCAGAAGGCTGAAAAAGGCACCGGGTATGATCTGTCGCTGGCCCAGGCAGAGACGACTAACGACGAGATCCGTACCGCCTTTGATCGGCTGAAAGGCAAGCTGAAGTAAGGCCGCGTCAGCCGATTGCTGATCCGCGCTCCGGCCTTACCCACTTCTTCCAGAGCGCTACAGCTCCGCGGCAGCGGTCACCGGGATGCTTTCTGAAGCTTTTCAGCAGTCTTCAGGCACGCGAAGTGGCCTTTGAAATCGAGGCTGCGCCGGATCAACGGCGCAGTGAATTTTGTCCTGTATGGCCCACAATATTGAGAACCGAGCGAGGAAACGCCCGCCTCGTTCCGCTCAGGGGCTAGAAAATCAGCAGCAATGATAGCCTCGGTGGCCTGAATCTGATTACCTGGTAAATACTCGAATACGGTGCCCATCAGGGTCGATCGCTACAAAACTGAGCCCAAATACAAGCTCTACTGGTGGTTGCGCAAACTCAACACCTTTGCTTTTCCACGCCTGGTAAAGCTCATCAAATGTGCCTTTATCGGTGACGGAGATGGACAATTCAGTGCCCCCGCCTGTGATGTTGCTGGCAGGTGTCAGATCTGCTGCTTGCTTGAGCGTAATATTTACATTTGACGCGAACTCTACCAGAGCGAATGTAGGCGATAGCATCTGTGGTTCACAGTTAAAAATATCAGCATAAAAATCTTTGCTCAGGTCAACGTTTTCGACATAAAGAACGATTGAGTCAATAGCGAACATATTTCACCTCTTTGTTTGCCAGGTTTTGTTAGACAATACAGGGTGCTACTGTCAAACGGTGTCAGTAGAGAACAGTGAGCACAACAGTTCATTACACGAAGGCTTTACTGCGCGGCCACCTTTACCCGGCCGGTAAATCAGACGTTATATATCACAAGAGGTCTGAGAATGAGAAGAATATTGATATTTGGCAATTCTGGTTCCGGCAAGTCGACGCTAGCCAGGGAGTTGTGCCTGAAATATACCCTGGCCCATTTAGACCTGGACACTATTGCATGGCTTCCTTCATCACCACCGTCCAGAAAACAATTAGTGGATTCCCAGCAAGATATTTCCATATTTATCAAATCAAACGAAAGCTGGGTGATTGAAGGATGTTATTCAGACTTGCTTGAAATAGCGATTCCAGAGTCCACTGAAATAATCTTTATGAACCTCCCTGTTGATGCCTGTATCAATAATGCCAGAAACCGGCCCTGGGAACCTCATAAATACGCAACCAGAGACGCTCAGGATGCAAACTTAGGCATGCTGATTGACTGGATATCCCAATACCCAGAAAGAGAGGATACATTTTCTATGGCTGCTCACAATGAGCTGTATGAAAAATATGCCGGGAGAAAACGCGTGTTAACGAGCAATGAAAGAAACACATAACAGGTGCCTGTGGCTCTCTGTCATAACATCAGGCTGATCTTTCATTCCAGTACGTCTCTTTTTCAGCAGAGTGTGAGGATGAGGATCAGCCTGTTGATGGCATCAGAAACACCGCAGTAACAGGGGTACCGTCGTTGCGTTCATGCCTGAGTATCCGCTTCGGCATCGGGGCCGGAACCTGGGTGTTCAAGTTGCTCCAGCCGCTGTTCCAGTTTCTTGATCTTTTCCTGTGACTGTAGAGTAAAGCTCAGTGCAGCCAGACCAAACACAAAACCGATTATTCCCATGCTTTCCATCGTATCTCTCCTTGTGATTGCAGACGCTAACGGGGTGCGGCTCGGGTTCAAGCCCCGTCAGCTTTAACAGCTCACCGCGCTAACGTCTCCAGCACGGTGAGCGAACGGCCAGTTACAGCAGTTTCAGCATCGCTTCAGCGCTGCTGACTTCGAAGCTTTTCGGGGCTTCCACCTGCAGGCTGGTGACGGTGCCATTGTCGATGATCATCGCAAAACGCTGGCTGCGCACGCCACCAAAGTCACCTGTAGGCATGGTCAGACCCAGCGCCTCGCTGAATGCTGCGCCACCGTCAGCCAGCATGGTCAGCTGTTCGGCATTCTGTGCCTGAGCCCAGGCTTTCATCACAAAAGCATCGTTTACAGACAGGCAAGCGATCATATCAACGCCCTTTTCAGCAAAGGCATCGGCCTGTACCACAAAACCGGGCAGGTGCGCGTTAGAGCAGGTCGGGGTAAAAGCACCCGGCACTGCAAAGAGCACCACTTTTTTACCGGCGAACAGGGTATCTGCTGTGGCGGTCTGCTGTTCGTCACCGGTAATCGCGGTCAGGTTTACCGCTGGAATAGAATCACCCACTTTAATCATGGTTCGTGCTCCGAAATGTATTGGGGAATGAAGAGTGTAACGGGGATAGGAAACAGGCGCAGTGAATAATGAGCAAATTCAGCCAGGGCAGTACGGTGGGCGACATCTGCGTACCGTCGAAGTACCTGCAGGTGTCGCCAGCAATGGCGCAGCTACAGAGTCTCTCACCTCTGTGTCAGGAAAAAGTCATATTGCAGCGGGGTACCGCGGCTATGCTCAGCCAGCCAGTACCCCTGTTAAAAACAGTGGCGTTTCAGCTCAACAAATCCCGAAAGTGCTCCCGGCAGTGCAGTATATGGTGCTCGGGTACCCCCAAAGGCCCCAGTAACCGCAGTAGTTCCTCTTCCGGCACATCAAACAGTGCCACAATAGCAATGACCTCCCGATCATGGTCCGTTTTTGCTTGCGCCATCAGCGCCTGGGTTGTCAGCCCCATCTGGTATTTCCGCACGGCCCAGATTCGAAGTTCATCCAGCGGTGTTTCACAAAAACACTGCGCGATATCACAGTTCAGAGATACAGATGCATTCATAGCAGATCCCTTCTCAGCTCCTTTTGACTGCTATTTTCAGTGTAGACCCTGAACACCTGGCTGAACGTACAGAGAATGACTACCAGGTACTTAGCGGCCAATTGGCACAACCCCAGACAGTAGCGTAGCTATGTGCTCTGTCACCACTGTGTCATCACAGTTTTAAGCCTGTGCTTTCTTTGCAAAGTGTTAATGACAAGCTAACATCTACGCCCTTGCGTATGGTTCGAGCTAGCCATGCTCCGATATGTAAAATAGAGCCCTGTACCCACCCTTTCTTGCGGATACAATCAGGCATAGCAGCATCACTGTACCTGTACTTGGAGCGCTTATTCCGATATTTTAGAAAATCACTTTGGAACTTTTACTACACCAAAATAGATTGTGAAATCAACCTTAACAAAGACAAATAGATGGACAATCCATCTTATGGTGCGAATCAAGTCATGTTGACCAAAAACAACAGAGAAAATAGCCTGATAAAAAAATTTGGCCGCATTACTATTTCCCTAATTCTGGCGCAGGCGTTATCGTCATGCACATATATGAAATACTCATCAATTCAGGCAAAGTACGCTCGAATTCAGAATGCTGACCCAAGCCAGGTGAACTTAAAACACATATTATCGAAAGACACATATTTTATTTTTGGAAAAACAACAGATAAAGAAAACAAGTATCCAAACACACTAATGGCCGCTTCTGCATATTCAAACAAATTCAAACAACATGAACGCGTCGACACTATGTTTTTCACGCGATCTGAAAGCCACTATGGCCTTAGCATTCCTGAAGGCGACTACACGCTATTGGTACATGCAGATATAAACAAAAATAGTATTTTTGAGCCTACAGAAGTAATAGGGGAAAGAAATATATCCATAAATTCCAATACGGCACCGGATAAAAACAAAGGCCATATAGATATAGATTTGTCTAGCGCTAGAACTATAAGCTGGGCCAAACCTATTAATAAACCATCAATGGCAGAGAAAACCCCGTCCCTCTTTTATCCATCTGGTACTATTCGTAATCTGGGCGATTCAATATTTGATCCCGACATTGCTACCCTTGGCATGTATGACCCTGCTTCATTTATGGAACATGCACCAACCATGTTTTATGCACTGGAAGAGGATGTACCCTACAAGATTCCAGTTATTTTTGTACACGGTATAGGTGATAGTTCAAGATCATTCAAAAAAATCATTGATCAGATGGATACAGACCGCTACAAGCCCTGGTTCTTCTATTACCCCTCGGGTGGAGATCTTGATCAGCTATCTGATTTTTTCTATAAAATATTTCTATCTGGAAACGTTATCCCAATGGGGGACGTCCCTATAATTATCGTAGCTCACAGCATGGGGGGGCTTATCGCCCGAGAAGCACTAAATAATTACCAGGGTCTGGAGACCGAAAACAAAACCCAGCTATTGGTAACGCTT
>JAIBDV010000019.1 GCA_024686055.1 Neptuniibacter sp. | reverse complement strand
TCCTAACCTGTTGTGACTCAACAATCGAAACCAGTGGAATTACGCAAGTTTCTTCCTCACCGACCCGGATCAGCTGACCATCAAGAATCGCCAGTGTCAGTGGCAGACTAATCGTGAAAGTAGACCCCACACCCGGTTCAGATTTAACGGATACATGACCACCAAGTGATTCGATATTCCGCCGTACCACATCCATTCCCACCCCGCGGCCAGACAGATCACTGACCTCATCGGCGGTGGAGAAACCCGGCATAAAGACCAGCTCATTAATTTCCCGCTCCGACAACAGGTTATCTGCGGGAACCAGGCCTTTATCGATCGCCTTTTCCAGAATCCGTTCGGTATTCAGGCCACGGCCGTCATCGCTGATTTCAATAACGATATAGCCGCCCTGATGATAGGCATTGAGCTGTACAGTGCCGCACTCATCTTTACCTGCTTCGCGCCGGTCAGCCGGAGTCTCCAGCCCATGGTCCAGCGAGTTGCGCACCAGGTGAACCATGGGGTCACCGATCTTCTCCATCACGGTTTTATCCAGTTCGGTCTGCTCGCCGGACAACTTCAGCTCAACCTGTTTACCCAGCTTGCCACTGATGTCATGCACCATGCGTGGGAAGCGGTTGAATACAAAACTGATTGGCATCATGCGGATCCGCATCACCTCTTCCTGCAGATCGCGCGTATTTCGTTCCAGCTGGCTCAAGCCGGCATAGAGGCTTTCTGTCGCGGGATGTTCCATATCTGCAACCTGATGGCCCACCTGACTTAGCATCGACTGGGTAATCACCAGTTCACCCACCCGATTGATCAGCGCATCAACTTTGTCGATATCAACCCGGATCGAACTGGATTCAGTCGCCGCTTTTCGTTTCGGTACCACTGTCTCTTTGGTGGGTATTGCGGCTGCCACAGGCTCAATAGCCTGTGTCGGTGCTGGGTCAGGATCACCGACTAGCGCAACGGAAGTAACCGCAACAACATCTGTAGCCGGTGGAACAGTATCCGGACTGTTCAGCGGCTCAAGGATTAGCTCACACTCATCTTCAACCCACTCAAAGACTTCCCTCACCTGAGCTTCAGTACAGTCACCGATCAGCTCCAGCTGCCAGTGCATATACAGCGTTTGTGGCACCAGCTCCTGTATCTCAGGTAACTGATCGACCACCGCCACTACCGTTAGCTCGCCAAGATCAGCCAGCGCCTGAAACATCAGCAACGGTTCGTTACCCGTTTCCAGCATCTGTGGTTGCGGGATAAACTGGAGTGTCCAGCCCGTATTTACCGTGCCTGCAGATACAGTCTGGGGCTCACTTGGGACGTCTTCAGTGCTGTCATCCGAGGCATCCAGCGCTGCTTTTAAGCGCTCGGCGACTGTCTCGATCTGAGGATCATCACAATCCACGCCATCGCGAGCGGCCTCCAGCAAACTTCGAATACAGTCCACCGCCTCCAGTAACAGGTTCACCAGATCACTTTCTACACTGCGCCGACCACTTCTCATTTCATCCAGCAGGGTTTCTGCAATGTGGGTAAACTCAGAGACAGCATTAAAACCAAAGGTACCCGCGCCCCCTTTAATCGAGTGCGCCGCACGGAAAATGGCATTGATGGTTTCTTCGTCACAGCCATCCAGGTCAAGCAGGCTGGATTCCATCAATTCCAGCCCTTCGAAGCTCTCTTCCAGGAATGTCGGGATAAATTGGGAAAGGTCAACGCTCATGGTAATTACCTGATCACGCGTTTAATGGTTGAAAGCAGCTTCTCTGGATTAAACGGCTTAACCAGCCATCCCGTCGCCCCTGCCGTTTTACCTTTTTGCTTCATATCAGCTGAGCTTTCCGTGGTCAGCATCAACACCGGGGTAAATTTAAATGCCGGTAACTTACGAAGCTCGGTACAAAAGGTAATTCCATCCATCACCGGCATATTTACATCCGACAGAACCAGATCGAACCGACCTCCCTTCGCTTTATTCAGCGCTTCCTGCCCATCCCCTGCTTCCACAATATCGAAGCCTGCCTGTTTTAATGTAAATGTGACCATATTGCGCAGAGACGCAGAATCATCCACAACCAGTATGCTAGCCATAGTATCCACCCTTACTAACGTATTGATTTATTGAGCGTCTGTTGAGATGCCCAAGGCACTGCTTACACCCAGTAAGCGTGCTGACATAAGAAAAATATCTGAGGGGTCTTGCCACACCACCGGACGGTGCTGCTGGCAACAGCTAAGACAGAGCGCAGCAAGCAACTGCATCGCTGCAGTATCAATCCGCTCTACATGACTGGCAGAGATTATCAGTGAATCCTGCCCTGCCAATGCCGCCTGAAACTGAGTCTGCAAGGACTCAACCTCAATAATCGACATCTCTGCTGGTAACACCAGTGGGTTGCTCCCTGCCATGCGTCAACTCCTTTTGCTTAAGACAATGTTTGTTGCCCCTAAGTATTAGCAGGCGTTCCTGGATTGCGCCAAAAACTCACTCAGAAAAAATCTTAATTTAAGCGATTAAAGTTACCTATAAGATCAATCACTATCGGCCTGTAGACACTTCAAAACCCACTTGTTGATAACCTGAAATACCTCGGGATCAGTATTCAGGGAGTGCATCCCAACAATTGCTTATAGCAAAATAGAATAAGCGAAGATCTATGAAAAAGTGTTTTGATACAATGAGTTGCGAAGGCCTTGTGAGAAAAATACTTTTATATTTAGAATGACCAAATAAACACATACAAATCAAATAGTTACCTTCGAAGGCCAATCATCTATAGATAGTAATACATCAATAGTTGCTATAAGATGGTCAAAATTAGAACAACGGGGCCAGGGCGGGAAGGAGGCGATGCAGGAAAAGGAAGTAAAGCTGCTATTTAACGCGGGATTTTTTGACTCGTGCCAGGCAGCACCAGTTTCCATGGCGAGAGGCTGGACACTAAAATTTATTACCCGGCAAAATGATGTGATGACGCTGAATCTTCAGCGCTCAAACAAAGAGCGGGAATTCAAAAGTCTGGATGGTGCAGCCGCTGTCGCAAAACGCATTGGTTTTGAGTGGCTGAATGTTCAGATTGGCGAAATGACATGGAAAGAAAAGGTGTGAGCAAGCCACAGCTCACACCTTTTATTTTCAGATTATCGCGTAATCCAATTTTCTTCTGGATTAAATATTGAATATAAATTCAATTTAAATCTACACTCGAAAACTCAGGACTGCTCGGTCCGACCTTGCGCCAGCTCATCTGCTGTAGCGTCCCGTACAGTGACCACCTCAATATCAAATGTCAGGGTATGCCCCGCGTAAGGGTGATTACCGTCGACCGCGACCTCTTTATCATTGAGGTCGGTAATCAGTACCAGCTGCAAATTGCCTTCATCATCTTCCACCTGATAATGCATACCCACTTCCAGCTCAGCATCACCAAAGACAGCGCGATCAATCATCTGCTCCAGCCCCGGGTCACGGCGACCATAACCTTCATCCGGATGCAGGGTCACCTGGAACTGGTCACCGCTTTCTTTACCTTCCAGCGCCTTCTCCAGTCCCGGCATAATATTGCGATGACCATGCAGGTAGGGCAACGGTTCTGCTTCATGGGTGCTATCCAGCACTTCATTTTTTACATTCGACAGCGTGTAGTGGAAGGTTGCCACTTTATCTGCAGTTATCTTCATCATTCTCTCTCAATTAAAACGTTCACTGATCCAGCGCCCCAGCGCCTGAATCTCATCCAGTACCACTTCATGGGCCATCGGCCAGGTCTGCCAGTGCGGGCTCAAGCCTAATTCAGTCAGCCGCTGGCGAGCCTGCTCCCCCAAGTTCAGAGGAACAACATCATCTCCGGTACCATGAGCAATCCAGACGGGAAAAGACAGCGCGCGCTGTAAACGGGCTGCCGGATCGGTCGCCAGATACGTCGACAACGCTGCCACACCTGCCAGTGTCTGCGGATAGCTGAGGCCGGATTCATAGGCCACTGCGCCGCCCTGGGAGAAACCCACCAGTAAAATACGCGCGGGGCTGATCCCTGACTCAATCTGATCGCTGATTAGCTGATTGATACGAACGACCGATTCAAACAGAGTCTGCTCGTTAATTTCCCGACTGGCCCCCATCGCCAGGATGTCATACCAGGCCCGCATCGGGTAACCATTATTCACCGTCACCGGCTGTACCGGAGCTTGCGGAAAGATAAACCGCACCGCCAGCGCGTCGGGCAGGCCCAGGTGAGGGACAACGGGCACAAAATCATGGCCATCTGCGCCCAGCCCATGCAGCCAGATCACCACCGCATCGGCAGGCTCAGCAGGTTCGAGTACTACTTGCTGGTCATTTTCAATCAGCTTCATGGCTGCAGTCGCTCAATCTTCCAGCTGCCATCGATCAGGCTGTAGCGAAAGCGGTCATGCAGGCGGTTAGCCCGGCCCTGCCAGAACTCAAATGCTGTCGGAATCAGCCGGTAGCCTCCCCAGCGTTCCGGCCTTGGCAGGTCTTCTGCCGGATATTGCTCTGTCAGTACCTGCACCTGACGCTCCAGCGCTTCGCGGCTCTCCACCGGCAGGCTCTGGTGGGAAGCTGCTGCACTGAGTCGGCTGCCAAACGGCCGCTCATTGAAGTATTGCTCACCCTGCGCCGGGCTCAGTTTTTCAACCCGCCCCTGCACCCGCACCTGACGCTCCAGTCCATACCAGTAAAACATCAGCTCGGCCTGTGGGTTTTCTGCCAGCTCACGGCCCTTCTGACTTTCGTAATCGGTGTACCAGGCAAAGCCTTCCTCACCAAAGTGCTTCAGTAAAACAATACGCGCCGATGGCATACCCGAAGCGCTGGCGGTGGCCAGGGTCATCGAGGTTGCATCATCCGGGGAGACCTCAGTGGCCTTTTCCAGCCAGAGAGCAAACTGCTGGACCGGGTCTTCATTCAGCATGTTGTGCTGCAGGGGATTTGCCAGATATTCCCGACGCAGCGCTGTGTAATCCTGACGGTTACTCATCGCTAATCTCGTTTATCAGTGATTAATTTTCGCCAGTTTACCACCGAAATGCTCAACAATCCGGCCACCACTTTTTGCTTTTATTAATCAAAACTATCGAAGCGAGATAGTTAATTAATTATCCAGAAGTCAGCTTCCTGTCTACTATGGAACCCATCAACCGCAGCAACAGATTCTGGAGATCAAGGACTATGTTCAACGATATGACTGGCCAGCCCGTACCTCAGGTTACCTTCCGCACCCGTGCTAATAACGACTGGCTGGATATCAGCACCAACGATATTTTTGCCGATAAGACCGTTGTCCTGTTTGCGCTGCCGGGTGCTTTTACACCGACCTGCTCTTCCACCCATGTGCCGCGTTACAACGAGCTGGCGGCCGTGCTGAAAGAAAATGGGGTAGATGACATCGTCTGCCTGTCAGTTAACGACTGCTTTGTGATGCAAAGCTGGCAGGCCGATCAGCATGCTGAGAACGTGCGCTTTATTCCCGACGGTAACGGTGAATTCAGTGACAAGATGGGCCTGCTGGTCGATAAAGCTGAGCTGGGATTTGGCAAACGCAGCTGGCGCTACTCCATGCTGGTGCGAAACGGCGTCATTGAAAAGATGTTTATCGAGCCGGATCTGCCGGGCGACCCGTTTGAAGTATCCGATGCCGACACCATGCTGAGCTACCTCAACCCGGCGGCCAAAGAGCCTGAATTTGTCACCCTGTTCAGCAAACCTGGCTGCCCACACTGCGCCCGTGCCAAAGCACTGCTGGATGAGAAAGGCCTGCCATTTGAGATAATCGAACAAAACGATGGCATCACCTCTCGCAGCCTGCGAGCGGTAACCGGCCAGGGTACATGGCCCCAGGTGTTCATCGGTGGCAAGCATATTGGCAGCGCCGATGATCTGGCGGCTTTTCTGAACTGATGCCACCAAGCTGTTGTTAACGCTTCTTTACCTTGCCAGCCGGTTATCCGGCTGGCTTTTTTATTATTCTCAACTTTCCACCCTGGAGAAAATCAGGCAGCATCAAGACGCCCTTTCTAATGGACTGGAATCTCTGACATGCGTCTGTTCACCCTGCTGATCACCTGCCTGCTAATAAGCGCCTGTAGCACGCAATCGACCTCCTCATTTAAAGTCAGCAATCTGGCCAAATCCGATATTGATATGGTGGCTGATCTGCATCGTCAGCATCTAAAAGACCTCAGCCAGCAGCTGATGCTCAAACTCTACAAACGCAATCCGCGAGAATTGAAAAAACAACCCGGCGCTACGACGGCCAGTCGGCTGACACAACTGTTTCCCGCCGTGCATAAAGATGACAACCACTTACCTCTGCCTCGGGTGCGCTATGCCGAGCTGAATAATAAGGACAGTGTCGAAGCGACAGGGCTGGCATTTGAACCCGCTTTTAAGGGAGACCGGGTCTTTGCACTGATGGTGGGCGTTACCGGCATGATCAATGCCAGCTACGACCACCGCCATAGCTTTTATCTGACCGATCAGCTCAATCAGCAGAAACTGTACCGCAGCGCCCGTAACCTGGAAACCGTGGCCTGGCTGCTGCGCAGCCGTAAAGATAACAACGGTGCCACGCTGATTTTCAGCAATGGTGCTAACGCAGAGGGAGTTGAGAATCTCAGCTTTGAGCGACTGTTTGGAAAAATGATCGCCAGTCAGGATCTGCTGGCGCAAATCATCGCCGATGGTTCAAGCCGCACCCTGAACCGGGTGATCCATGGAGCGGCTTCGATGACACTGCTGCCAATCTGATCGGCTCAGGCCGGTTTGAAGTTTTCAATAAAGCGGTCTGATTCGCGGATCGATTTTTCCATATCCCGAATCAGCAGATCTACCTGCTGCTGTACCGAGCGCAGCTCACCTTTGAGCGCGCCAACAGCGCGAGCATTGAGGTTATGCTTGAGGTACAGCACATTGTCGTTAAGCGTACTCAGAACCGGCTGCATCCGTTTTTCCGCCTGGCGCATCGCCCGGATCAGCCCTTTATAGCGGCGACGGGTTTCGCCCAGTTGCTTGCTGCTCTGGCTGCGCAGGCGCTGATTTTTGTACTGCGTCAGTTCCTCTTCCCACTCTTCGAACAGTGCTTCGGCGACACCCTCAACCTTATCAATTCGACCTGCCAGATTTTCTGCCGCCTCGGCACTGTCGTCATATTCATCCTGTAGCCGCTCATACAGGTTATCCAGCTCGCCGCCATCAAAATTCACCACCGAGCGAAACTGCTGCAGCGCATCCTTGAATTGTACCTGGGCATCTTCCTGAGCATCACGGGCAGCATCCACCCGATCGACCAGAATCTCCCGTTTATGTACACCCACCTGTTCCATCGCGGAATAGTACGCACTCTGGCAACCACTGAGCGCCAGCAGCGCGGCAGCTAAAATTAGTCCTTTACCCATCAACCCTGTCTCATTCCTGTATCGTCTGACCACTGCAATCGTGCAGCGGCGAATTGATCTGAATATCTGAAATTTTGTGGTTCTCATTCAGCATCAGCGTAATATCTGCCCTGTTCGGCATTTCATCCAGCATATGCCGGGTCAGCCGTTCGTAGTGCTGAATAAAGCGCTGAATCTGCTCGGCGTTCATAATACGTAAATGATCCGTAGGCTGCTGCGTATCGGAGAAATATTTTACCCGCTCCGCCATTTTCTGCTCCTGCAGCGAGCGCCACTCAAATACCGCATCCATACTCGGCACCTTCAACATCAATAAGGTATCAAGCATACTGTTGAGCTGACGATAGCTATGTTTAAGCTGATCATTCGCATGGGTACGCCAGGCCCCATCCGGGTCTTCATCCCGTTCAAGCGTGTTCATCGGTGTCGCCAGTTCAGCATTCGACTGCGGCAGCGCCCCCACACACCAGCCCTCAAAAATAATAATATCCGCCGGGCCGATCCATTCCTGCCAGACAGCCGCCGGGCAGCGATCATCAATCGACTTATCAAACACCGGAATTTTGGTCACGGTATTCTCATCGCTATCACGCAGCGACTGCAGGATTTCAATCCCCAGCTCAATATCATGGGTGCCAGGCACGCCGCGGGTCGCCAGTAGCGGGTGCACCTGCTTACCCAGCTGCTCCCGCTCATCATGGGTTTTGTACAGGTCATCGATCGAGAAGCCGACCACCCGCAGACCAAACCCATCACAGAGGATCGATTCCAGCAGGTTGAACAGCGTGGACTTTCCAGCCCCCTGCGCGCCATTAACACCCACCACCAGCGGCCCAGTCTGCTGCTGTTTACGGCAGACCAGCCAGGCGCCCAGCGGCACATAGATCTGCTCCAGCAGATCCACCAGCCCCAGATCAATTTTCAGTGACTCAAGGGTGGAGGCAAACGCCCGCTCCACCGCCTTAACCACATCCCGGCGTTGCTGGTAGCGACAGCACAGCTGATCACTGGGCCACTGGGTTAACAGATTCATGTACGGTTTACTCCGTGAGTGGATTACGCTGGAACCAGCTCTGCAGCCACTGAATGTGCGCCGGTTCCATTAAAGAAGGGGCATGGCCAATATCCGGTAACGACAACAGCTCCAGCCCCGGCGTCTGTGCCTCCATCTGCTGTACCGTCTCGGCCAGCAATACATCGGATTGCTGTCCCCAGATCAGTGCCCGAGGGCAACGGATCGCCTGCCAGAACGGCCACAGATCAATATCCTGATCCATCGCCGCCGCTTTTTCAGCCGCAACCGCCAGTGCCGGGTCATAGTGCAGCGCCAGCTGGCCATTGGGCAGCTGGCGTACCCCGTGCTGTGCCAGATGCGCCCACTGACTGTCAGTAATGTGGCGCAGGGCCGGGTAATGGCGGCGTAAAAACTGCACCACCTCAGCCTGATTACTGAAGCGCTGCTCACCCATATACTGGCTGATCCGCTTTAACGATGCCTTGGGTATCAGCGCGCCAATATCATTGAGCACCAGTCGCTTGATCGGTGAGTCAGGAAACGCCGCCAGCGCCATGCCGATAATGCCGCCCATAGAGGTTCCCAGCCAGCTGACCTTATCCACATTCAGCCGGGCGATCAGCATCATCATATCCTGTACATACTGGCCAATTTCATAGGGCGCTCCCTCGGGCAACCATTCGCTGGTGCCTCGGCCCACCACATCCGGGCAGATCACCCGGAAATCCGAGGACAACGCCTGGGCCAGATCATCAAAGTCGCGGCTGTTACGGGCCAGCCCATGGACGCAGATTAATACCTGCGGGTTATTGGGGTCCCCCCAGCTGCGATATTGCATTCGGTGAATACCACGCGGGTTCAGACAAAGCACAGTTTCAGTCTGCATCATATCCTCCTGATCCATCAGTCATACACCAGCCCAGCGCTGACATCCACAGTCAGCCAGCCAGCGCCACAAAAACCCTACGTTACCATGCCACAGCAGTGGCCCCAAACCTCCCCATCACGCACCAATAAACGCCGTGCAATGCAAAACCGTGCTACAACTGTGATACTTAAGACACTGCTGATTCACTCAATCACGGCGGGAAACACACTACACCCGCTGACAGGGGGTCGTTAACGCCATGGACGCTAATACCCGTCCCGAACCCACCCGGCTTAACCGGTTATTACGCATTGCGCTGCCACTGCTGTTACTGGCCGCCGGTGTACTGGTGTATAAAACACTGCAGGCGTCACGCCCTCAGCCCGTAACGGTAGTGCCAGTGGAAAAGGTCTGGACGGTACACACCCAGCCAGCCCGTCCAGCCAGTCATCAGCCGGTGTTAACCCTCTATGGCCGGGTAGAATCCCCCCGCATGACCCGGCTGACGGCGGCCGTTACCGCCTTTGTGCTGCAGGTTTACTCTGATGAAGGCCAGCCCGTCAGCAAAGGCGCGTTGCTGGTGCAGCTCGACCCCCGCGATACCCAGCTGCTGGTACAACAGCGCGAAGCTGACCTGGCCGCGATCAATGCCCAGATCAATACCGAGCAGGTGCGCCATCAGGCAGATCAGAACGCCCTGAAAATCGAAACCGAGTTACTGGCTCTGTCGCGTCGGGCCGTCAAACGGTTTGAAAACCTGGCCCGGCGTAAGGTGGGCAGTGAAGAGCAACTCGACGATGCCCGGCGTAACTGGCAACAACAGGCGCTGGCACTCAACAGCCGTCGTCAGGCGCTGAACGACCACCCCAACCGCCTCGCTCAGCTCAAGGCCACGCGCCAGCGTCGCCAGGCCGAGCTGGACAGTGCCCAGCTCGACCTGCAGCGCACCCAAATCAGCGCACCCTTTGATGGCCGTATCGCCGCTCTGCAGGCCGTACCCGGAGACCGGGTCCGCAGTGGCGACCCGCTAATCAGCCTCTACAATCCGGCCCGACTGGAAATCCGTGCCCAGGTGCCGGATCGTTTTCTGGACAGTATCCGCAACGCCCTGCATAACCCGTCCCAGCTAGGGGCTACGGCCCGGCTCAGTGAGCGTGTCATCCGGCTGCGACTCAACCGACTGGCCAGTGAGGTCGACGGGGGACGAGCCGGGGTTGACGCCCTGTTCACCGTCGATGAGCCACAGCAACTGGAACCCGGCCGGGCCCTGCCACTGCAGTTACACCTGCCGGCACAACACAATGTTGTCGCCCTGCCACCTCAGGCCTTATACGGGCTGGACCGAATCTACCGGGTCATCGACGGGCGGCTGGACGGGCTGCAAATTGAGCGTATTGGCAGCACCACCAGCAGCAACGGTGATACCCGGGTGCTGGTGCGCAGCCTGCAGCTACAGCCCGACGACAGCATCGTTATCACCCAGCTGCCCAATGCGATCTCGGGCCTGAAAGTCAAAGAGGCCTGACAATGACTGGACTGATCAGCCTGTTCGCCCGTCACCGGGTCGCCGCTAACCTGATGATGTTACTGATCATTCTTGCCGGGCTATGGAGCGCTCAGCGCCTCAATACCCAGTTTTTTCCCACCTTCGAACTGGATGTCATCACCGTCCAGGTCAGCTGGTCAGGCGCTGCTGCCGAAGACATCGAGCGCTCGGTCATCCTGCCCGTCGAAGAAGAACTCAAAGCCCTGACCGATATCGATACCCTCTATGCCACCGCCAGGCAGGGGTCGGCCTCATTTCGGCTGGAGTTAAAAGAAGACAGTGATGTGGACGTTGCCCTGGATGAGGTCAAACAGCTGATCGACAACGTACGCAACGAACTGCCCGACGATGCCGAAACACCTCGGGTACAGAAAGTTATTCGCTATGAGTCCATCGCCAGCCTGCTGCTCAGCGCCCAGGGTGGCACCCTGCAGGAGCTGCGTAACCTGGCCCGGCAGTTTGAACGCGAACTGCTGGCGCTGGGCATCAGCAAAATCACTTTCCAGGGCATGCCCCGTCAGGAGATTAATATCCAGGTCCCTTCCGCCCAGCTGCATGAGCTGGGCATGAGTCTGAGCCAGATCGCGGCTGTAGTGCGCAGTCGCAGTCAGGATATTCCGGCCGGGCTTGCCGCCCGCGATGACGGCGCTCGGCAGATCCGCAGCCTGAGTCAGCAGCGTGATGTCGAAGGCTTTCGGCAGCTGCCACTGATCACTGAACAACAGGGGCGGCTGATCCGGCTGGGCGATATCGCCAGCATAAAGTGGCAGGAAAAACAGGGTCAGAACTGGCTCAGCTATCAGGGTCAGCCCGCTATTCTGATCAAATTGCGCCGTACCGAAAACGACGACACCCTGCAGATGGCTGGCATTCTCAACCGCTGGCTGGCAACCACCCGCACCGAACTGCCGCCGGGGATATCCCTGCAAACCTTCGATGAACGCTGGCAACCGATCAAGGAACGGATCAACCTGCTGCTAAAAAATGGCCTCGGCGGGCTGGTGCTGGTGGTCTGTATTCTGTTTCTGTTTCTCAATGCCCGCGTCGCTTTCTGGGTCACCATCGGCATCCCGGTATCGTTCCTGGCCACGCTGGCGGTGCTCTATAGCATTGGCGGCTCGATCAATATGATCAGCCTGTTTGGCATGATCATGGCGCTGGGGATTATTGTCGATGATGCCATTGTGGTGGGCGAAGACACCCTCACCCACCTGCAGATGGGCGAGGACGGACTGACCTCTGCCATTGGCGGGGCCATGCGGATGCTGCCGCCGGTGACCGCCTCCTCACTGACCACCATCGCCGCCTTTCTGCCACTACTGCTGATCAGCGGTACCATCGGTAATATCCTGATCGATATCCCGACGGTGGTGATCTGTGTGATCGCCGCCTCACTGGTCGAGTGCTTTCTTATCCTGCCCGGCCATCTGCACCACAGCCTGCATAAGGCCAGCGATCTGCGTCCAAGTCGCGTGCGCCTCAGGCTCGACCAGCTGTTCAACCAGTTCCGTGACGGCCCCTTCCGGCGACTGGTGCAACGGGCGATCAGTTTTCGTAGCACCACCCTGGCCGCCGCCATCATGATGTTTATTATCGGCCTGGGATTACTGGCCGGTGGCCAGCTGAAATTCTCTTTCTTCCCCGCGGTTGAGCGTGAGTCGATGACCGCCAGTGTGCAGTTTGTCGCGGGCACCTCAGCCCAGCAGGTCAACCGATTCCTGGCCCAGCTGGAACAACAGCTCTACTTCAGTGAAGCCGAACTGGGCGGGTCACTGGTCCGGCTCGCTTACCAGTCCCATCGCAGCGCCTCCTTTGCCCGTAACAGCGCCAGCAATAATGGCGATGAGCTGGGTACCCTCCACGTCGAACTGATGCCACTGGATAACCGCACCATCAGCAATGCTGAACTGATTCGACACTGGCGAGAAAAGCTCACCCTGCCACCGGGGATCGAACGTTTCGCCATCAGCCTGGCCGCTGCCGGGCCACCGGACAAACCGATTGATATCAAGCTGACCGGCAGTGATATCAATCAGCTCAAAGCCGCTTCACTGGCCGTACAGGCACTGCTGAAAGGCAAACCCGGCCTGAGTAATGTGGATGATGACCTGCCCTTCGGGAAATCACAGCTGATCTACCAGCTGACCCCCGCCGCCCGTGCCGCCGGGCTGACGCTGGAAAGCGCGGGACGCCAGCTGCGGGCCGCCTTTGATGGCATCGAGATCCAGTCGTTTTATCTGCGCCAGGATGAAATCGAAGTACGGCTGCAACTGGCCGACCAGGAACGCGACAGTTTCAGCGCACTGGAACAGCTGCCAATGATGCTGGCCGATGGCAGTATTACCCCGCTCTCCAATGCGATCGAGTTCAGTGCCCAGCGCGGCGTCGATCTGCTGGCACGGGTCGATAGTCAGATGGCCGTCAGCATCACCGCCGACCTGGATGAAAGCCGGGCCAATGCCAACGAGATCGTCGCCGACCTGCGGGCCGGGCCGTTGTTACAGATTCAGTCCGACTTTGGCGTCGCTCTGAGTTTTGAGGGCAAAGATCGCCGCCAGCGTGAGACCCTGAAAGATATGCGCACCGGCTTGCTACTGGCCGTGATACTGATCTTTATCATTCTGGCCTGGGTGTTCGCGTCATGGAGCTGGCCCATCGCCGTAATGCTGGCCATTCCGCTGGGGCTGACCGGGGCGATTTTTGGCCACCTGCTACTGGGGCTGGACCTGACCGTGCTATCACTGTTCGGCCTGTTTGGCCTGTCGGGAATCGTCATCAACGATTCCATCGTACTGATTACCTTCTATAAGAAACTGCGCAGCGAAGGGGTCAGCGCCGAGCTGGCAATTGTGGATGCCGCCTGCGCCCGCCTGCGGGCCGTACTGCTAACCTCACTCACCACCATCGCAGGCCTGACCCCTATTCTGTTCGAAACTTCACAACAGGCCCAGTTTCTGATCCCCATGGCGGTTGCTATTGTGTTTGGCCTTGCCTGGGGGACGGTGCTGATTCTGCTGGTAATCCCGGCGGTACTGATGATGATTGAAAGCGCCCGCCACTGGCTATTGCCCCAGCGTTATCAGGACGAGTCCACCTCAGCACGAGAACATAACTAAATCTTAGTTAGTGATTACTAAAAAACACGGACAAATTGATACAGATTACCAATGTTACCCGAGCAAAGTTGTTAGTATTCTTGACCGCATATCTCAGCTCAGGTAACCGGCAACCCCATGGCAGTCCTCCCGCATCACCTTGGTCACTTCATTCGTGAAGTTTCACCGCTCACCGGCACCGCATTTATGCAGCGCCTGCTGTCGTTTATCAACGATAACTGTGATGCCCAGCTGACCCTGATTGGCGAGCCACGCCAGGGTGACACCCGGCCAACACTGCAGATTAACTATGCCCGCCACCAGCAGCACACACTGCCAGCCTTCGCGCTTGATCTGAATGACAGCGCACTGGCCAGCGCCCGGCAGCATGAGAGTGATAGCCTGAACTGGCTGACCAACCTCAGTACCGACCAGCTGCCTGCGGCCTTGCAGCGTTACAGTCTGCATAGCTTCCTGACCATCAACCTGCATCCGGTTGCTGACCAGCCTTCGGGACTGCTGATCCTGTCCTTTGAGCAGGCTCCTTCAGCAGGTCAGGTTGAGGCACTGGAGTTACTGTTACCCATTATCAGCAGCCGGCTGGCAGCCGAGCTGGGCCGTATCAGCGCCGAGAATCGACTGCAGGACCACCTGACTCAGACCAATCTGCTGATCGACAGCCTGCCCAACGCTATTGTTTTTAAAGATGGCAGTGGT
This sequence comes from Neptuniibacter sp., assembly GCA_024686055.1. Taxonomy (GTDB): domain Bacteria; phylum Pseudomonadota; class Gammaproteobacteria; order Pseudomonadales; family Balneatricaceae; genus Marinobacterium_C. Next base: position 1,394 of record JAIBDV010000019.1, on the reverse strand, counting down.
AACTGGTTGAGGATCAATCAGGCCGCCAGTGAACTATGGAACATTGACCAGAAAGACTTTGATCATGTCCCTGAACCCATGATTGCAGCGCGCTACCCACATACGGCGGAGTTGCTCGAACAGTGCCACTTTTCCGATGAAATCACCTGGCGCCAGGGTGAGCTGAGCAGCTCTACCGAGTATCACCAGGGCCCCAGCAAGCTGCATACCTATGAAGTCCTGAAGCAGCCAATATACGGCCCGGGCGGCCAGCGTCATCGAATGATGGTTGTCGCTAACGATATAACCGCCCAGCTGGAAACCCAGAACGAATTGCGACTGTCTGCTTCGGTTTTTGACAACAGCGTACAGGGCATCGTTATCACCAATGACAAGGGCCGGATCGAGCGACTTAATGGCGCCGCCGGACAGATGATTGGCCGCCAGCCAACCCAGATGTTCAACCGCTCTTCCGTTGCCCTGCTCAGCCATAAGCAGGCCAGTGATGCCATCAACCAGATTGCCCCGGCACTGAACAGTCAGGGTGGCTGGCAGGGGGAACTGTGGTTACGCCACAGCGATGGTCACGAATTTCCGGTCTGGATGGGTATCAGTGCCCTGCGTGATAACCAGGGCAATATTCGCCACTATATCGGCCAGTTCCACGATACAACCGATGAAAAAAGCACCGAAGATTACATCTACCGGCTCAGCCATTTCGATACTCTGACCGGACTGCCAAATCGAAATTCACTGCTGCAGCACCTGGAACAGCTCGCTGAAAAGCAGCAAACCTTTGCCGTGCTGCACCTGGATATCAACCGGCTAAAACTGATTAACGACTCGCTGGGTCATCATATCGGTGATCTGCTGCTCAAGCAGGTCGCTGCCATGCTGACCGATACCGCCCGCCACGCCAATTACATTGCCCATCTGACCGGGGATGAGTTTGTAATCGTCCTGACGCCGAACGAGATCTTCGGCGAGGGATTGACTGGCGTGGTGCAAGACACCCTGGAGCATGTGCAGGACCGTTTCTACGCACCGTTCAATATCGGCCCCCACAGTATTAACACCAGCGCCAGCATCGGTATCGCCCAGTACCCTGAAAATGGCAGCCAGGCCGAACGTCTGCTGCGTGCCGCCGATACCGCCGTCAGCCATGCCAAACAGGGCAACCAGCGCTTCGCGTATTACGATGCCAGTATGAATGTAAAACTGCTACACCGGCTCAAGCTGGAACACCAGCTGGCGGGTGCGCTGGAACGCAACGAATTTGAAGTTTATTACCAGCCTCAGTACGACACAATCAACAAGCGCATCATCGGCTGTGAGGCGCTGCTACGCTGGCACAGCCCGGAAATGGGGATGGTCTCCCACAGTGAATTTATTCCGGTCGCCGAAGAAACCGGCCT
>JAIBDV010000307.1 GCA_024686055.1 Neptuniibacter sp. | reverse complement strand
GCCTCTGCCGTCAACTGATTGCGTGACCCTGGGCTCCGAACTGGCCGTTGAGTTGTCTGACGGCTTTTTTCGGGCGCCTGCTATCAGACCCCCATTTGATAGCTGATCCATAGCTTGGCCCCCACCCCAAACAGTGAAAGCCCGCTGATCAGCCCCATGAACATCAGCTTCCCCGTGCGGCTTGCCTTGGCTTTGCTGGCCACATGCCAGATGGTCCAGAGTTTAAACAGTACTAATATCCCCACAACACTGAACACGGCCAGCTCGGTATCACTCCAGTTCACCATGACGACGCCCTATAAGATGTTTTGTAAAAACATGTTAAGTGGTTTATAACATGTATTCAAGAACCATCTTAAAGTGAAGCAAGGGGAAGCAGGTGATGAAAACATGCGATGTTGCCATTGTCGGGGCGGGGCCCTGTGGGTTATTTCAGGCATTTGAACTGGGCTTGCTGGGGATCTCGTCGGTGCTGTTTGATGCCTTGCCAGAGCCCGGCGGCCAGTGTGTCCGCCTGTACCCGGATAAACCCATCTATGATATTCCTGCCTGCCCGCAGATCAGCGCCCGAGGCCTGGTTGATAACCTGCTGGCGCAGCTGGCACCCTTCAATCCCGAATTTTGTCTGCAACAGAAAGTCAGTCAGCTTTTACCTCAGCCGGACGGGGATATTGTGTTGCGTACCAGTCAGGGTGAAAGCTGGCTGGCCAAAGCGGTGGTCATTGCCAGTGGAGCCGGGGCGTTTGAACCGATTCGGCTGCTGCTGCCTGGCGTGGAACGCCATGAAGATGGGCAGCTGCGCTATGCCGTGCCCGAACGCGAACACTACCGTGGCAAGCAGCTGGTGGTGGTCGGCGGTGGAGACTCGGCGCTGGACTGGGCATTAAATCTGATCCCGGTGGCAGATTCAGTGACCCTGGTTCACCGCTCTGAACGGCTGCGGGCCCAGCCTCACTCGGTACAGGCAATGCAGCAGGCCTGTGAACAGCTGGATATGCAATTTCTGACCGGCCGGATTGCCGGGCTGGTTGAACAGGATGGCCAGCTCAGTGAGGTAAAAGTGCAATCAACCGATGGGGTTACCCGCCGTCTGGCGTGCGATGCACTGCTGGTGCTGTTCGGGCTGGCACCGCAGATCCGTGAACTGCGTGAGTGGGGGCTGGCGCTGAATCAGAACCTGATCCAGGTGGATACCGAACGCTTCGCTACGTCAGTGCCGGGGGTGTATGCGGTGGGGGATATTAATACTTATCCGGGTAAGCAGAAGCTGATTCTCAGCGGTTTTCATGAAGCAGCGCTGGTTGCGTTTGCGATCAAAGCACAGCTCAATCCCGGCCAGCCAGTGCAGTTGCAGTACACCACCACCAGTCCAGTGATGCATCAGCGGCTGGGGGTTAAGCCGGACATTGATGATTTGCTGGAAGGTGACTGAGTCAGGCCTCGGTAAAGGTGCCGATCAGCTGGTGGGTCATCTGTGGGTGGCGCAAAAGGTCGGCCAGGGTGTACTTTTTCAACGTGGCCATAAACGCCTGCTGGGCTTCCTGCAGAGCCTGCTCCAGCGAGCAGATACCGGTCAGACAGCAGTCCTGGGCATCGCAGTTAATCAGTGGGCTAATGCCTTCCGTCTGGGCGATCACATCACCGATGTTAATCTCATTCGGTTTCATCTTCAGCGCGATACCACCATTTTTACCCCGGTAGGTCTGCAGATGGCCCGACTTGCCCAGGGCATGGACGACTTTACGCAAATGCTCGATGGAAATGTCGTAATAGCCCGCAATCTCGGCCAGGGTGCTGAGACGGTCAGTGTGGGTTGCGACGTAAAACAGCACGCGCAAGGAGTAGTCGGTGAAACGGCTGAGTTGCATAAGACAGATACATTGGCCCGGGATGAACTTCGATCATACCAGCCAGGAAGCTTTTACCCTAAAAAATCACCGCGTTACTCGCGCCAGGGGCCGGGCTGTAAGGGCTGCACCGATTTGTTAGTTGGACGTTTTCGAGGGTGTTTTTATTCGACTTTAGGTGTATTATGCGCGCCTGTTATGTCTAAACGTTATTACAGTTTCGTATAGACCCCTTCTATTGGTTATATCAAGCCTGCCCCACAAGGGCTGGATTGCAGGAGTAGAGAATGCTGAAATCATTGCGTAATGCGGCTGTCGCGCTGACCCTGACCCTGGCAACACAGGGCGCTATGGCGACAGAAACCGTTAAGGTAGGTATGTCTGGCACGTACTTCCCGTTTACCTTCGTTAAAAAAGACCAGTTACAGGGGTTTGAGGTAGATGTCTGGAACGAAGTCGCCAAGCGCAACGACTATAGCGTCGAATTTGTAACCTCCAACTTCTCTGGCCTGTTTGGCCTGCTGGAAAGCGGCCGTATTGACACCATCTCCAACCAGATCACCATGACTGATGCGCGCAAGGCTCGCTATCTGTTTGCTGATGCCTATGTTGTGGATGGTGCCCAGGTGGTGACCCGTAAAGGCAGTGACATCAAGGGCCTTGCTGATCTGAAAGGCAAAACAGTGGCAGTAAATCTGGGCTCTAACTATGAGCAGCTGCTGCGCGCCAACGACGTTAATAACGAGATCACCATCAAAACCTACGATACGGGTATCGAACAGGAGTTGATGCTGGGTCGTATTGATGCCTTTGTGATGGATCGCGTTTCATCTGCGCAGCTGATCAAAGAGCATAACCTGCCGTTCGTACAGGCAGGGGATACGTTCGAAACCATTGAAAACGCCTGGCCACTGCTGAACAACGCTAAAGGCGAAAAGCTGCAGGCTGAGCTGAACAGCGCGCTGACTGCGATGCGGGCCGATGGCACCCTGGGTGCGATCTCCAACAAGTGGTTTGATGCCGACATCACCGCCAAATAAGCACGACCAAACAAGCTTGCCAGCCTGAGTGATGCACGACCGCCATGAACTTTGATGTGACCTACTTTCTGGAGATGATCCCGCTGTTGCTGGGGTATCTCGGACTGACCATGAAAATGGCCTCCCTGGGGCTGGTATTTGCACTGATACTGGCGGTCAATATGGCCGTGGTACGGGTGCTGAAAGTGCCGCTGCTGGACTGGCTGGTACAGCTGTTTATCTCGTTTTTCCGCGGCACGCCCTTGCTGGTACAGCTGTTCCTGCTGTACTACGGCCTGCCTCAGATGTTCCCGCTGATGGTAGGGATCGACGCCTTCTCGGCGGCGGTGATCGGTCTGTCGTTGCACTTCTCCGCCTATATGGCGGAGAGCATCCGTGCAGCGATTCTCGGTATCGATAAAAGCCAGATGGAAGCGGCGCTGTCCATCGGCCAGTCCCCGTTGATGGCCATGCGGCGGATTATCCTGCCCCAGGCGGCGCGTATCGCGTTGCCTTCGTTAATGAATCAGTTTGTCGATATGATCAAATCCACTTCGCTGGCCTTTACCCTGGGTGTGGCGGAGCTGATGGCGCGGGCACAGATGGAAGCATCTTCCAGCTTCCGCTTTTTTGAATGTTTTCTGGCGGTGGCGCTGATCTACTGGGCGGTGGTGGTTCTCTTCACTCAGTTGCAGAACCGGCTGGAAAAGCACCTGAATCGGGCGTACCAACGATGATCCGACTGCAAAAACTGGTCAAAACCTTCGACGGCCATCCGGTACTCAACGGTATTGATATGGAGATTAAGGAGGGTGAGATCATCGTGATCATTGGCCCTTCTGGCACCGGTAAATCAACCTTGCTGCGCTGCCTGAATTTCCTTGAACAGCCCGACAGTGGCCTGATTAGCATCGATGGTGACACCGTTGATGCCGCACGCGCGGGTCAAAAAGCGGTACTTAAACTGCGCCGCAACACCAGTTTTGTGTTCCAGAACTATGCCCTGTTTGCCAACAAAACCGCGGCTCAGAATATCGCCGAAGGCCTGATCACGGTCTGGGGCAAGTCAAAAGCCGATGCCCTGGCTGAGGCGCATCAGATTCTGGCAGACATTGGTCTGGCCGATAAAGCAGACAGTTACCCGGCGGCACTGTCCGGTGGTCAGCAGCAGCGAGTGGGCATTGGCCGGGCGATGGCCTCTCACTCTAAAGTGATGCTGTTTGATGAGCCAACCTCGGCGCTGGACCCGGAATGGGTTGAAGAAGTGCTGCAATTGATGAAAAAGCTGGCTCAGCGCAAACAGACCATGCTGGTGGTGACCCATGAAATGAGCTTTGCCCGTGACGTTGCTGACCGGGTGGTGTTTATGGAAGGTGGCCGCATTGTGGAGCAGGGGCCACCGGAGCAGCTGTTTTCGAATCCAGCTGACCCTCGCACCCGTGAATTTTTACGTAAAGTGATTCGTGACTGATCTTCGACAATACCCGTATAACGCCTGGTGACGCTGACTTTACGGACAGTGCACTAAATCAGGTATGATAAGCGCCGGTAAATAGTAGCAACAGGTAG
>JAIBDV010000385.1 GCA_024686055.1 Neptuniibacter sp. | reverse complement strand
TCCTTGTCAGCATCCAGAATCGCTACCAGCCCCACTTCCGGCATATCGATACCTTCGCGCAAAAGGTTGATGCCGACCAGTACATCAAATTCACCAATACGCAGATCACGGATAATTTCGACCCGCTCCACTGTGTCGATATCCGAGTGCAGATAGCGCACCCGAATCCCGTGTTCATCCAGATATTCGGTCAGATCTTCCGCCATGCGTTTGGTCAGCACGGTCACAATCACCCGCTCACCATTAACCGTCACTTTGTTGATTTCGCCAAGCAGATCATCCACCTGCGTCATCGCCGGGCGCACTTCAATCTGCGGGTCAACCAGCCCGGTTGGGCGTACCACCTGCTCAACGACCTGCTGCTGGTTGGCAGCCTCATAGCGGCTGGGGGTGGCCGAGACAAAAATCATCTGCGGCGCGGCATGTTCCCACTCTTCAAACATCATCGGCCGGTTATCCAGCGCCGATGGCAGGCGAAAGCCATATTCAACCAGAGTTTCTTTACGGGAGCGGTCCCCTTTATACATGGCACCGATCTGCGGCACCGTAACATGGGACTCATCGATCACCAGCAGCGCGTTGTCTGGCAGGTAATCAAACAGGGTGGGTGGCGCATTACCGGAATCACGACCCGACAGATAGCGGGAATAGTTTTCGATACCGGAGCAATAGCCCAGCTCCATGATCATCTCGATATCGTAACAGGTACGCTGTTCCAGTCGCTGCGCTTCGACAAGTTTATCGTGCTTACGCAGGTGTTCCAGCCGCTGCTGCAGCTCAACTTTGATATGCTCCACCGCTTCCATCAGCGTTTCACGCGGGGTGACATAGTGGGATTTCGGATAGATGGTGGCACGGGGCACTTTGCGCAGCACCGCACCGGTCAGCGGGTCGAAGTAACTGATCTGCTCGATCTCTTCATCAAACAGCTCGACCCGCACCGCTTCCATTTCAGACTCTGCCGGGAAGATATCAATAACATCCCCGCGAACCCGATAGGTACCCCGGTGCAGCTCTACATCGTTGCGGGTGTACTGCAACTCAGCAAGGCGACGCAGAATCGCACGCTGATCAACCACATCGCCCCGGTCCAGGTGCATCATCATACCCAGATATGACTTGGGGTCCCCCAGGCCATAGATCGCCGATACCGTCGCGACAATGATGGCATCATCACGTTCCAGCAGCGCTTTGGTAGCCGACAGCCGCATCTGCTCAATATGATCATTCACTGAGGCGTCTTTATCGATAAACGTATCAGAGGATGGCACATAGGCTTCCGGCTGGTAGTAATCGTAGTAAGAGACGAAGTACTCGACGGCGTTGTCCGGGAAGAACTCCTTAAATTCGCCGTACAGCTGTGCCGCCAGCGTCTTGTTATGCACCATCACAATGGTGGGGCGCTGCGCCTGAGCAACCACATTGGCAATCGTGAACGTTTTACCGGACCCCGTCACCCCCAGCAAGGTCTGCGCAGCCAGGCCGGACTCAATGCCCTCGCTCAGCAGACGGATCGCTTCGGGCTGGTCGCCCGCGGGTTCAAAACTGGAGTGAACCTTAAAACGTTCTTTCATGGTCAGGCCTGCTGAAAAAAGGGTGCCACAGTATACAAAGTCTGGCGGCCAAGGTTTACCTTTTTCAAACACGGAGCACCATTGACCATCAGACCACCAGCGGTTTACGCCAGTATCCAGGGTGCAACTCGGTAGCCCTTGAACCACCCTTTTGCAACACATCACAGACACCAGATAATCCACTGGAAAATATTCTAAAATTCGTAGATGTGCGGGTAGGTTCGGGCTTTTCTAGCAAAAAAAAATCTTTCATATTCGCTAATTGACTTCATATTCGCCTACCGCCAAGATTCGCCTTTCCAGAGTGTCGCATTGATGCACGTCCGTTCCGGACACTTCCTGTGCATATGTGACACCGTTATCTATGACCCTTGCACCGGAATTACGCTCGTGCTGTTAACCCTGTTACCGATGATCTCGCTGTTGTTCAGCGGGTTCCTGCTCATGTTAGGCCATGGCCTGACCGGCATTTTACTCCCTGTCCGTATGGAACAGGATCTGATTAGTACCGAGACCATTGGTCTGGTGCTGTCGTTGTTTGCTGTCGGCTTCTTGCTGGGCGGTATCTATAGCCGGGCGCTGATTATGCGTGCGGGCCATATTCGTATGTTTGCCGCCTGTGGCGCGCTGGCCTCCATCAGCGTGCTGGTCAGCGGCCTGTACCCGGACCCTTACGTACTTGGCGTCATGCGTATTCTGATGGGCTTCTGCCTGGCCTGTGCCAACGCCACCATCGACAGCTGGCTCAGTGATGCCGCCAGCGCAGAAACCCGTGGCCGAATTCTGGCCGCCAATCAGGTGGTGCTGATGGCGGCAATGGTTTCCGGCCAGTTTATGCTGAACGCTGCACCGCCCAGCGGCCCCGTTCTGTTTATGATTGCGGCGATTATCTTCAGCCTGTCGGTGGTCCCGCTGGCGCTGACCCGCCGCACCAGCCCCTCGGTGGCTGATGTAGGCACCATGTCACTGAAGACCGCCTTTCGCTATTCCCCACTGGGGCTGGCGACCTGTTTTTTCTGTGGCCTGCTGTACTCTTCGTTGCTGAACATGCTTCCGCTGTTCGCCAAAAGCCACGGCCTGGTTGACTACGATCTGACCCTGTTTATGGGTGCAGCACTGTTTGGTGCCTTTGTATTGCAGTTCCCGGTAGGCTATTTGTCCGACCGCTTTGACCGTCGTTCGGTATTGCTGATATTGCTGACTATCACCATCAGCTGCTGCATCGCCACCCCCATCGCCATCAGCCAGGACCAGCTGGTACTGACGATGGTGCTGGTCGCTATCAACACCGGTATCCTGGCCTGCCTGTACCCACTGTCGATCTCAGAAACCTTCGACAAGGTGCAGAAGAATGACCTGGTGGCTGCCATGGGCGCACTGTTAATTGTCTATGCAGTAGGCAGTATGATTGGTCCCTTCGCAGGCTCGCTGGTGATGAAGCAGATCAATAACGATGCTCTGTTCCTGTTCCAGGCCTGTGCCCAGGCAGCGCTCCTTGTGTTCGTTATGCATCGGATGCGGGTACGTGTCGCCCTGCCGGTAGAAGATCAGGAAAGCTATGTGATACAAAGCGGCATCACCGGTGCCAGCATTACCGCGCTGG
>JAIBDV010000403.1 GCA_024686055.1 Neptuniibacter sp. | reverse complement strand
TTTTGGTTTCATATAGAACTCTTAGGTCTTGTTATCGCCTTGGCTATGGTCTTTAATCTTCTTATGGCTGGAATCTTTGGATCACTGATACCTTTGTTTTTAAAACGTTTAGATATTGATCCTGCTGTTGGCTCAACAGTATTGCTTACCACGGTGACAGATGTGCTTGGTTTTCTTAGCTTCTTAGGTTTAGCAAGTCTTATCTTATGATAAAAAATATCTCTTTTAGCCCTTGCGAAAACTCTTCTTTTGTTAAAACAAAGCGGATGCACTATACACAGAAAAACATTTCCAAAGCCTGGGATATGGTTGAGGTGCATGACAGTGTTTCTATCCTTATTTATCATAAAGATAAAAATGCCTTTGTTTTGGTAAAGCAGTTGCGTACATCACCAAAGGTACGGTTCGGGTTATCGGTAAGGCAGTCGATGATGGCCATACAGTTGCCTGGGCCAAAACCTTCGTAGCGGGCGCGGGCAAAGTCTTCACCGCCGCCGCCTTTCGCTTTATCAAGTGCTTTATCGATGACGTGACCCGGTACCTGATCTTTTTTAGCACGATCGATCAGGCTACGCAGTGCCAGGTTTCCCTCGGGCTCTACGCCGCCGGATTTTGCACAGACATATATTTCGCGGCTGTACTTGCTGTACACCTTGGCGTTGGCGTCTGAAGTTTTCGCCATGGATTCTTTGCGGTTCTGAAAAGCGCGGCCCATTACGTCATCCCATTATTCTTGCGAAAAGAACTGATTTTACAGCGATGTGGGGACTTGGGAAAGCGGCCAGGCGTCCAGATTGGGTAATGGGGAGGAATCAGGCCACTGTTGCGGTGAAGATAATGGAGGCGGGCTGCACGCTGCCTGCCTGAGTCGGTTCGTACAGGCTCTGTAAGGCAAAACCGCTGTGCTGCAATAGTGCCAGCCAGCTGCTCAGGGTACGGAAATACCAGGGCGCAGGCTGACTGAATTGCTCACTGAAGCCTTGCCAGCTGCCGTCACGCCAGCCGTCGGTATAAGGGTAGTCGCCACAGGCGCTCAGTGGGTGCAGGGTCTGAATAATCAGCTGACCGCCAGGGGATAGCAGTGCCGGTAGCGCGTTCAGCAGTGCCTGGCAGCTGTGTTCGCCAAACAATGAAAAATTGCAGACGATGCAGTCGACGTGCAGGTCTAGCTGGCCGTCAATAAGCTGCTGGTAGCTGCATAGCCGATACTCAGCCTGGCCGCTGGCACGGGCCTGATCAATCAGCGCCGGGATGGCATCGACCCCGGTGACCTGGCAGCCGCCGGCAGTCAGGGCTCTGCTTAGCCAGCCCTCGCCGCAGCCAAGGTCGAGCACCTGGGCAGGGCTGTGGCGCAGAACGGTATCAACGATTGCCTGATTGGTCAGCTGGGTGCGGCTGAGAATCTGGCCCTCGCGTACTGCCTGGGTCCAGGGCTGGGCGTTGATGGCCCAGCTGTCGAGAATCTGTTGCTCAGGATTATCCATGCACATGGGCGCTGTTCTCCGGTGTGGGATTTACGGCGGGCCTGCTGTGCAGAGGAATGGTCCGCGAGGGTTTGCCGATATGGTAACCCTGAGCATAGGTTATGCCAGCCAGACGTACCTGCTCGAGTACAGCTTCGGATTCAACATACTCGGCTACCGTTTCAACATTCAGCTGTTGTGACAGCTGGGCGATACTGTTCACAAAGGCCAGGTCACGTGGATCGTGGGCCATGTTGGCGATAAATTCGCCCTCGATTTTGACGAAATCGATCGGGAAGTGCTTGAGGTAGTGAAAGGATGAAAAACCGGAGCCAAAGTCATCAATGGCCAGTTTGAAGCCGTGGTCTTTCAGGTTGCGAACAAACTGCTCCAGCACGCTAAGGTTTTTTACTGAATCACGCTCGGTAATCTCGAATACTACATTCTCAGGGGTGATGGCGTGGTTTTTTGCCATGGTTTTAACCTCCTTGAGAAAGTCAGCGACCACCACGGAGCGAGGTGACAGGTTGATAAACAGCAGCCCCTGGTAACCGACGCTGTGGGCATGGGCGAAGGCTTTGTCCATCATGATGTAATCGAGCAGGTGAATTTTACCGGTTGATTCGGCGATCTCGATAAACTCACTGGCGGACATCAGGTTGCCGTCGGTCAGCTCAATTCGGCTGAGCACCTCAACCGCATGGGTTTCGCCGCTTGCGGTGGCCATAATCGGCTGGAAGACGGGTATCAGGCTGCGTTCTTCGATTGCCTGGTTCACCAGCAAGGTTTTATCGGACATATCTTTGAATATATCGACCAGGTCACCTTCGCGGGGCAGACTGACACAGTCTTTACCGGAGGATTTGGCCCGATACATCAGGTTGTCGACGAACAGGAACAGATCTTTGCGGTTGTCGGCATGTTCCGGGTAGATGCCGACGCCGACAGAACCGGTAATATGCAGCTCAGTGCCCTCGTGGCTGAGGGCGAGCTGCTGGATCTGTTCCAGCAGTTGCTGACTGATTCTGGCGGCACGCTCCATGTCGGCTTCGGGTACCACGACAACAAATTCATCACCACCGTAGCGACAGAGAATTTCACCGTTGTCCAGGGCGTCGCTCAGGGTCTGAGCAAACAGGGCCAGCAGCCTGTCTCCGGCGCTGTGGCCATAGCCGTCATTGATCGCCTTAAAGTTGTCCAGGTCGATCATCATCAGCGCAACGCTGTAACCGTGACGATCGGCCCGGTCCAGTTCGTAGTCCAGCAGTTCCCAGAACATTCGCTGGTTGTACAGGTTAGTAAGCGGGTCGCGGGTGGCGTAGTACTCAAGA
>JAIBDV010000382.1 GCA_024686055.1 Neptuniibacter sp. | reverse complement strand
GCTTTTCCGGTGATGAGGCGGGCATGCCGTTTATCGTCACTGATGCAGGCGAAAAGAGCCCGGTGCAGGTATCGGCAGATATTCTCAAGGTGCTTGCTGAGCGTGCTGAAGCTTCGCTGGGTGGTGAGCTTAGCGGTGCGGTGATCACTGTGCCGGCGTATTTTGATGATGCGCAGCGTCAGGCCACTAAAGATGCGGCTACGCTGGCTAATATCAAAGTCCTGCGGCTGCTGAGTGAGCCAACCGCTGCGGCTGTGGCCTATGGTCTTGATGAGGGCACCGACGGTGTTATTGCCGTCTATGATCTGGGTGGCGGCACTTTCGATATTTCAGTACTCCGCCTCAATAAAGGTGTATTCGAGGTGCTGGCTACCGGCGGTGACGGTGCGCTGGGGGGTGATGATTTTGATATGGCGCTGGCCCAGTGGTTCCGTGAGCAGCTGGCGCTGGAGCAGGTGGATGCCTCGGCGTCCCGTTACCTGCTTGATCAGGCGCGGGCAGCGAAAGAAGCGCTTACCCTGGCGTCGTCCAGCGAAATTACACTGGATGTTGCCGGTCAGCAGTTATCGCTGCAGGTATCGCGTGAGCTGTTTGCACAGCTGACGGAAAAACTGGTTAGCCGCACCCTGCGGGTGACCCGCCGCACCCTGAAAGATGCAGACATCGGCATGGACGAGGTGCAGGAAATCGTCATGGTGGGCGGCTCGACCCGCATGCCGATTGTTCGCGAGCGAGTGGCTGAGCTGTTTGGTCGTGCGCCACATATAGATATTGATCCGGACCGGGTGGTTGCCATTGGTGCAGCGATGCAGGCGGATGTGCTGGCGGGGAATAAGCCGGATAGCGATATGCTGTTGCTGGATGTGATCCCGTTGTCGCTGGGGCTGGAAACGATGGGCGGCCTGGTGGAAAAAGTTATCCACCGTAACACGTCGATTCCCGTTGCTCGGGCGCAGGAATTCACCACCTATCAGGATGGTCAGACAGCGATGGTTATTCATGTGCTGCAGGGCGAGCGTGAGCTGGTCGATGATTGCCGTTCACTGGCGCGCTTTGTACTGCGTGGCATTCCACCGCTGGCGGCGGGTGCTGCCAAGATTCGAGTTGCTTTCCAGGTGGATGCAGATGGCTTGCTGAGCGTTGAGGCGAAAGAGTTATCCACCGGTGTTGAGAGTCGTATTCAGGTTAAGCCTTCCTACGGTCTGAGCGATGGTGAAATTGCTCAGATGCTGAAAGACTCCTACGGTAGTGCCCAGGATGATATGGACGCCCGTGCATTGCGTGAAAAGCAGCTTGAAGCGGATCGGTTACTGCATTCACTGGAACAGGCGCTGGCCGCAGATGGCCAGGCGTTACTCAGCGATGACGAACGTCAGGTGCTTGTCAGTGAGATGCAGCAGCTGGCTAAGCTGCGTAATAACGGTGATGCCCGTACCGTTGAAAAAGGTGTGCAGCATCTGGCGAGAGTCAGTGATGAATTTGCCGCCCGCCGGATGGATCACAGTATCCGTAAGGCGCTGCGTGGCCAGAGTGTTGATGATATCGAGGAGAAAGGCTGATGCCGCAGATTATCTTTCTGCCCCATGAAGAGTTGTGCCCGGATGGTAAGGTGATTGAGGCAGAGTCAGGTATGACTGTCTGTGATGCTGCGCTAAAAAATGGCATTGAAATTGAACATGCCTGTGAGAAATCCTGTGCCTGTACCACCTGTCATATCATCGTACGTGAAGGCTTTGGTTCGATGGAAGAATCCGACGAGCTGGAAGACGATATGCTGGATAAAGCCTGGGGTCTTGAACCTGAGTCACGACTGAGCTGTCAGTCAGTGGTAGGGGACGAAGATCTGGTGGTCGAAGTTCCGCGCTACACTATTAACCAGGTATCTGAGCGACACTGAGGAGCTGATGATGACGCTGAAGTGGATTGATGTGCAGGATATTGCGATTGAGCTGGCGGATAATCACCCGAATGTTGATCCGCTCACGATCTCTTTTCCCGATTTGCGGGAGAAGGTGATGGCGCTGCCTGATTTTGATGACGACCCCGAGCGCTGTGGCGAAAAAGTGCTGGAAGCAATCCAGATGACCTGGATTGAAGAGCGGGACTGAAGCCTGTCCCGGACGTTATTGATACCAAGCCCGGCCTGCCGGGCTTTTTATCGTCCTGCGAATAGCTGTTTTATACGGTCGCCATCACGTATAATCCCGCGATTAAATTTTCCGTATAAGCCCACTATTTGAGGATCTAAAGATCATGGCAATCGAACGTACGCTGTCTATCATCAAACCAGACGCAGTTGCTAAAAACGTAATCGGTCAGATCGCTACGCGCTTTGAAAACGCTGGCCTGAAAATCGTTAAAATGGAAATGAAGCAGCTGTCCCAGGCTGATGCTGAAGGTTTCTACGCTGAGCACAAAGAGCGTCCTTTCTTCGGTGACCTGGTTGCATTCATGACCTCTGGTCCTGTTGTTGTACAGGCGCTGGAAGGCGAAAATGCGATCGCGACTAACCGTGATCTGATGGGTGCAACTAACCCTAAAGAAGCGGCTGAAGGCACTATCCGTAGTGACTTCGCTGAGTCTATCGATGCAAACGCTGTACACGGTTCCGATTCTGCTGCCTCTGCTGAGCGTGAAATCGCTTACTTCTTCGGCGCATAATTGATCCGTTCGGGCTGCTGATTCAGGCAGCCCTTTCTAACATCCACAGGTATACAGACATCCATGAGTGAATCCACCACTAAAACCAACCTGCTTGGTATGTCCCCGGAAAAGCTGGGCGACTTTTTTGAGACTATCGGCGAGAAGCGCTTTCGTTCGACTCAGGTACTGAAATGGATTCATCAGTTCGGCGTCGACAACTTTGATGATATGACCAATATCAGCAAGGTCCTACGCCAGAAGCTTACGGATGCAGCAGAGATTCGTGAACCTGAAGTGATCATGCAGAAAACCTCCAAAGATGGCACCCGTAAATGGGTCATCAAAACGGAAGGTGGCTCCAGTGTGGAGATGGTGCTGATTCCTGATGGTGATCGTCGTACCCTGTGTGTATCTTCCCAGGTAGGTTGTTCGCTTGATTGCAGCTTCTGCTCAACCGGGAAACAAGGGTTTAACCGCAATCTGACAGCGGCAGAGATTATTGGTCAGTTACGGATTGCGATTAAGTCTTACGGGCCATTTGACCCGTCAGGCGACCGTCGTGTGAG
>JAIBDV010000010.1 GCA_024686055.1 Neptuniibacter sp. | reverse complement strand
GAATGAAGATCAAACCCGAACAACTCGCCGGCCAGCTCAAAAAAGGGCTGGCCCCGATCTATCTGATCACCGGCGATGAGCCACTGATTTCGGAAGAAAGCAGTGATCTGCTGCGCGCCACCCTGCAAAAACAGGGCTTCAGCGAACGCGAAGTCATGCATGTGGATGCCAGTTTCAACTGGGAGTATCTGCTTGAATGTGCCAATGCACTGTCACTGTTTGCCGAGAAAAAAGTGATCGAGCTACGCCTGGGCAGTCAGAAACTGAACAAGGCTGCCAGCCAGGTTCTGCAACAATACCTGGCCAACCCGGCTCCGGATAATGTCGTGCTGATGCTGGCCGATAAGCTCGACACCGGGGTCAAAAAAAGCGCCTGGTTCAAGTCGGTAGAGCAGCATGGCGTGGTGGTCGAGATCTGGCCAATCGACAGCGCTCAGCTGCCTCAGTGGCTGCGTAACCGGGCCAATGGGCTGGGCCTGACACTGGATAAAGACGCCACGCAGTTACTGTCTGACCGGGTGGAAGGAAACCTGCTGGCCGCCAAGCAGGAACTGGATAAGCTCAGCCTGCTCTACCCCGGCCAGACCCTCAATGCCGATGCCGTCATCGAGGCCGTTTCCGACAGCTCTCGTTACGACATCTATGGTCTGACCGATGCCGCGGTGCAGGGCCAGGCAGCCCGTACCCAGAAGATCCTGCAGGTGCTGCGCCAGGAAGGCACCGAACCACCGGTACTGCTATGGGCGCTGAGCCGGGAAATTCGCAGCCTGCTGACGATCCAGCAAGGCCTCAGTAGCGGCGTGCCCTATGACACCCTGTGTCAGCGAGAGCGGATATGGGGCAAACGTAAACAGCAGATGCGGCAGGCTGCCAACCGCAGCCCGGCAACGCTGCTGATGGCGCAACTGGAGCGCTGCTTTCATATCGACCAGATGATCAAAGGTGCTCGCCCCGGTGATCTGTGGCTGGAGCTCTCCAGTATCAGTCTGGCTCTGGCTGGCCAGCCTCTGCACCTGCCAGGCTGACTACCCTATTTTTGTTATCAGCTATTAGTCCTGACAGGTCTTAACATTACCTGGCAAACAGCGCTACGCTTGCTATCAGGACTTAACAACGGAGTATGATCAATGCGTTTAAAACTGAGTGTCCTGAGCACTGCACTGATGGCACTGCTTCTGACCGGCTGCGGTGAAGATGAACCCGCAGGCGTGCTGACACCGGAACGTATGACCAAGGGCAGTGATCTGTATAATTACTACTGCCGCAACTGTCATAAAATTCGCGGCCCGGGCGCCATGCTGGAAAACCGTGATCCGAATCGCCCCGCACTGAAAAACCATGAACTGATGATGCTGATGCAGTTTGGTTCTCAGGAACGTCATCTTAATATGCCGACGTTTATGGATACCGATCCAGACAAGCTACAGCTGGTTGCCAACTACGTCGTCAAATTACAGACGCCTGCCGAGGCCGAAGAAGAAACAGAGCTGGCACAGCCGCAGGCAGCCAGCGAATAACTGAAGAACCGGGCGTTGCTGTCGCAACGCCCGCAGGTAACCGGCAGGCTTTACGCCATCGCGTGGGCCACCGTTGTCGCCAGTCGAATATTATCGTGCAACGGACAGCGCTCGCAGACTTCATCCAGAAATTGTGCTTTTTCCGCGTCGGTCATATCCGCGTCAATCGTCGCTTTCACATCAATGGTCTGAAAACCCACCCGATCATCTGTCGCTTTACCCATTAGCCCCATCGGGTTCAGATCGGCTGCAACAGACACTTCCATACCACGCAGGTCCAGCTTGCGCTGTGTTGCCGCGATACGAGCAATCGACTCGATACAACCGGCCAGCGAGAACAGAAAGTATTCCAGCGGCGTCGGCCCTTCATCCGTACCACCCGCCGCATGCGGCTGATCAATCACGACTTTATGACCCCGAATATCTGCCGTAATCATTGCAGCACCACCCATGGTGGCCGTTACGGAAACCGTTTTCAGATTGCTCATTGATATACCCCACTTAAATAAGAACACGCTAATTTAAAGAGGGTATCGTACATTAGCAATATTTAAATAAGCTTTTCACCGTATAAAAAACCCTGTACATGCTGCCACGTACAGGGTTTCTTACCGACTCAGGCCTGTATAGGCTAATCCAGCGTCTGGTACTCACTCAACTGGCTATAACCCAGCTTCTCCGCCAGGTGGGCCACCAGCCGTCGATGGGCCTGAGCAGCATCCAGACCCGGCACCAGATCAGCCAGCTGCGTCATCGGCATGCCAGCGTAGCCACAGGGATTTATCCGCATAAACGGCGCCATATCCATATCGATGTTACAGGCCAGGCCGTGGAAGCTGCAGCCATGACGTACCCGTAACCCTAGCGAAGCGATCTTGGCGTTACCCACATAGACACCGGGAGCATCCGGTTTGGCAAAGGCCTCAATACCGTAATCGTTAAGCAGCGCAATCACGCTCTGCTCCATCTGGGCAACGATGTGTTTTACGCCCAGCTTCTTACGGCGAATGTTGATCATCAGGTACACCACTGACTGACCCGGCCCGTGGTACGTTACCTGGCCACCACGATCCACCTCGACCACCGGTATATCACCGGTCGCAATCAGGTGCTCAGCTTTGCCCGCATGGCCCTGGGTAAACACCGGTTCATGTTCCAGCTGCCAGATCTCATCGACGGTATCGGCATGACGCTCAGCAGTAAATGCCTGCATCCGCTCCCAGATGGGCAGATAGGGCTGCAGGCCCAGCTGCCGGATCACCAGTTGCTCAGCCAGCGCCATCAGAACACGACTCTCACACGACCCGAGGCCATCAGCTCCTGGTGCAACGTTTTCAGCTGCTCCTCACTGGCCGCCGTGATAAACAGCGTCACTGAGGTAAAGGTGCCTTTACTGCTGTCATTGACGGTGACTTTATCCAGCGCCAGTTGCGGGTCATATTTTTGCAGGGTTTCAATCACGAAACCACGAAAGTTATCTTCGTTTTTACCCAGCACCTTGATTGGATAATCAGCGCATGGAAATTCAATCTTTGGTGCGTCTTGCTCAGCCATCTTTTCGACCTGTCATCAATACCTGGTGATACTCAACGAACAACTGATACATCTGCTGCCAGAGAGGGCCCGGCGTGCCCTCGCCAATCAGTTCGCCATCCACTTCCACCACCGGCACCACGGCCCGGGTCGAACTGGAGATCCAGACTTCATCCGCATCAAGCAGCTGTTCGTAATCCAAATCAGTTTCCTGGAGCTGGATGCCGTGTTCATCGGCCAGTTCCAGCACCAGCTGGCGGGTCACCCCACCTAAAATTTCAGAGCCCAGTTTGGGTGTATAAATCACATTCTGACGCACAACATACAGATTGCTGGAGGTCCCCTCCGTCAGCAATCCATCACGCATCTGCAATGCTTCCCCCGCCCCCTGGGCACGGGCCTGCTGCAATTCCATGATGTTCGGCTGCAGACAGGTAGATTTGATATCGCAACGATGACCGCGCATATCCGCCGTCACAATCGCCTTGATTGGCTCGACTTCGCTGATATCCAGCGAGTAGATATCCCGGATCGGCTGGCAACAGGCAAACACCGTCGGCGCCATCGCCTCATCAAAACTATGTGAGCGCTCACCCACATCGCCACGGCTGACCTGCAGGTAAACCGACAGGTTACCACCGCCGTTTTGCTCAACCAGTTCCTGCAGTATATCGGCCCAGTCCAGTTCGCTATGAATCCGTACCGCACGCAAACTGTGACGCAGCCGTTGCAAATGGTGGGTCAGCTGAAAGCCCTGCCCCTGATAAAAGGGGATAACCTCATACACGCTGTCACCAAACAGAAAACCCCGATCGAATACAGAAATATGTGCATCCTGAGCGGGTAGAAAAACGCCATTGAGATAAACGATATTCATACACCTGTCCTGTAAACCGAAAATGCCCACATCAGGCAGGACGTCAACGGACGCCCCCTCTAAATGTAGGCATTTTTGTGCAAACTGGCCTTGATCAACCCATCAGGCTGAGGAAGAACATCATAATTGAGTGCCAGATACGCTTCATCACACCGGCCTGGGGGATATCTTCCAG
The DNA here is from genome assembly GCA_024686055.1 of Neptuniibacter sp. GTDB lineage: Bacteria > Pseudomonadota > Gammaproteobacteria > Pseudomonadales > Balneatricaceae > Marinobacterium_C. The sequence continues at coordinate 14,943 of JAIBDV010000010.1, read as the reverse complement.
TGCCACCAGCGACTGTTCCGCCACCAGCTTGCCGCCCAGCATTACCCGTGCTTTACCGTAAATCTGGCCTTTACGGATCGGCCCTTCGATCACTTTATCAATATCCATGCTGGCCTGCAGTTTGTCTGCCTGGCCACGGGGAATCGTTACCGTCAGTGGCGTTTCCAGCCCCAGTGCAACCTGGTCTCGGGTTGCCCCCCAGACTTTGGCAGTATTCAGCGCTTCATTGGCCGCATACAGCTTATGGGTACGGAAATAGCGGAAACCATAGGCCAGCAGTTTCTGGCTTTCCTGAGCACGGGCGTTTTCATCCTTGGTACCCATCACCACAGAAATCAGCCGCATACCATCACGCTTGGCCGATGCCACCAGACAGTAGCCCGCCGCGTTAGTAAAACCGGTTTTCAGACCATCAACCGTTTTATCCCGCCACAGCAGTTTGTTGCGGTTAGGCTGGCGAATTTTGTTATAGGTAAAGTACTTCTCAGAGTAAATGCCGTAGTGCTCAGGGAAGCGGGTAATGATCGCTTTGGCCAGGGTCGCCAGATCATGGGCGCTGGAGTAATGGTCATCCGCCGGTAAACCGGTCGCATTACGGAAATGGCTGTTGTCCATTCCCAGCAACCGGGCATGCTGGTTCATCAGATCAGAGAAGGCGGATTCACTGCCAGCAATATGTTCGGCCACAGCAACTGAAGCATCGTTACCCGACTGAATAATAATACCCTTCATCAGATCACCCAGCTTTACCTGAGTGCCCTCACGAATAAACATTCGTGAACCCTGGGTGCGCCAGGCTTTTTCACTGATCAGGACCAGGTCATTCTTGGAAACATTCCCTTTATCCAGTTCATATTCAAGAATGTAGGCTGTCATCATCTTAGTGAGACTGGCCGGTGGATAGCGTTTTTCCGCACCCTTGGCAGCCAGAATCTGGCCGGTGTCAGCATCAAGCACCAAATAAGAGCGCGCGGCAATATTGGGTGACGATGGAATCAATGCAGCTGCCTGTACCTGAACGGTAAACAGTGCCACCACCAGCAGATAAAATGGCGTTGCTATCTTTTTAAACATTGGACCTGTCAGCAATTCAGTAGAGTGAAAAGAAGAATTTTGTAGCGGCTAACTTTACGCAAGCGCTCAGTTTAAGTCCACCAGCCGGACACCCTGATACCCGGCTCGCTGCAACAGATCCAGTGAACTCTGCACCGGGTAACCACCATTGAGCGGGCCCGCCTGAACTCGATAAAGGGTTTTCCCCCCCACCGATACCGGCACTACCCGAATGGGTAACTGGGGCAGAATACTGCGGGCATCATGTTGCACATTCACCGCTGCCTGGCGGGTGGAAAAAGCCCCCAGCTGGAAGTACTGCCCGACCGGCATACCCAGCTGGCTGGTTGCTGATGGAGGAGTACTAACGGGCTGACGCACAGACACTGGACTGGCCGCTACCGAACCCCGGCCCGGGGTAATCGCTTCCAGCTCAACCCGCGCGGTGCCCTTACCCAGCATATCCAGCTTATACGCCGCCGCGTAGGACAGATCGATCAACCGGTTACCATGAAAGGGACCGCGATCATTAACCCGCACAATAATCTGACGACCATTATCCAGATTGGTTACCCGCAAGAACGAGGGTAACGGCACTGATTTATGCGCCGCTGACATCGCATACATGTCATAGATTTCGCCATTGGAGGTTTTATGACCATGGAATTTTTTACCATACCAGGACGCCGTACCGCGCTCTTTATAGCCCACGGCACTGGGCATCACCCGGTAGGTTTTACCCAGCACCCGGTAACTGCTTTTGTTACCCCCGCGGCTTTTTGGCTCGGCCCGTGGCACCGCATTCTGGACATGATCAAGCCGGACATTAGCGCCCGGCCCACGATCCTGTTTCAATGCATAGCGACCATCGTTCGGGTTGCGATGCTTACCCGCCCCCACCCAGGTGGACTGGCTTTCCTTGCCCGGCGTCCGGACGTCGGATGAACCACACCCCACTAACAGCAGTGCGCTAGCACCGAGTACTAAAAATCTGATCATTATTTTTTCACAGCGCTGCGTATCTGCTGGCTCAGCTCATAAACAGCTGAAGCATACAGCCGACTGTGGTTGTAGCGAGTAATCACATAAAAGTTATGCAGACCCAACCAGTACTGTGTCGCCTCACCGGTTTTAAGCCCCACCAGTGTTGCGACCTGGCTGGCATCCAGACTCGTTTTGCTCTGCACACCCAACCCATTCCAGTCTTTAAGCGTACGGGTCGGTTTCAGGCTCTGATTAACCCACTCGTCTTTTACCGGACCACTAAAGCTGACACTGGCGCGTACCGGCTCACCGGTTTTCCAGCCATGCTTATTAAAGTAATTCGCGACCGAACCAATCGCATCAACCCGGTTCGTCCAGATGTCACGTTTGCCGTCATTATCAAAGTCGACGGCAAAATTACGGAAACTGGAGGGAATAAACTGGCCAAAGCCCATCGCACCGGCATAGGAGCCTTTGAGCCTGGTCAGGTCAGTCAGGCCTTCTTCGCGGGCCATCAGCAGGTATTCTTTCAGCTGACCGCGGAAAAACTTGCCCCGTTTAGGGTAATCAAACCCCAGCGTCGCCAGCGCATCCAGTACCCGATAGCTCCCCATATTGCGACCATAGCGGGTTTCAACGCCGATAATAGCCACGATGATCTCAGCAGGTACACCATAGGCTTTTTCCGCCCGTTCGAGTGTTTCGCGGTGCTTATTCCAGAATTCAATGCCCTGATCAACCCGCTTCTGCCCGAGGAAAATTTTGCGATATTTACCCCAGGTCAGGCGACGCTCTGCGGGCCGTGACATCGCTTTCAGGATACTTTCCTGCTTGCGGGCCTGGTCAAGCGCCGCCTCCAGCTCGCCACGATCAAACCCCTGCGCTGCCAGCTCCTGAATAAAGATCTGTGCCTCAGGGTGCTTGCTATAACCGGCGGCGGTAGTCGAATCGGCTGCTGCCACATACGCTGCTGGCATCACCGTGGCCCCCAGAGTGGCGGCGGTAATAAAAGATCTGATCCACTTCTGCATAGTACTTTCCTATCTTAAAAGCATCGCGCGGTGGCTATGAACAGACATCAACAGCCCAAACCCCGCCATCAAGGTAACAATGGATGTGCCGCCGTAGCTTACCAGCGGTAGTGGAACGCCCACTACCGGTAATAGACCACTGACCATACCGATATTCACAAACACATAAACAAAAAATGTCAGAATCACACTGCCCGCCAGCAGGCGGCCAAAGCTGTCCTGAGCACTGTTAGCAATCACAATGCCACGCGCGATCACCAACAGGTAGATCAGCAACAATACCAGCACACCCACCATGCCCAGCTCTTCAGCGACCACGGCGATAATAAAATCAGTGTGTGATTCCGGCAGAAAGTCCAGTTGTGACTGGGTTCCTTCCAGATAACCTTTGCCGGTCAGGCCGCCGGAGCCAATGGCGGTTTTAGACTGAATAATATTCCAGCCCGACCCCAGCGGATCACTTTCAGGATCAAGGAAGGTCAGTACCCGCTGCTTCTGGTACTCCTTCATCACCATCCACAGCCCCGGTAATGCTGCGGCGGCAACGGCCAGCGCGCCCAGCACATAACGCCAGCGGATACCGGAAAACAGCAGTACGAAAATACCGGAGGCGGCGATCAGCAATGAGGTGCCCAGATCCGGCTGTTTCATAATCATCAGGGTTGGCGTAGCAATCATTACCAGCGACACCAGTACATGCTTAAAGCTCGGCGGTAATGCCCGATTGGCCAGGTAATATGCGACCATCAATGGCAGCACAAGTTTCATGATTTCTGAGGGCTGGAAACGAAACCCGGGTAAGGCAATCCAGCGCTGCGCTCCTTTGGCACCAACACCAAACAGCAAGACTCCCAGTAGTAATGCAAGCCCCAGTATATAGAGGCTCAGCGCCCAACGGCCAATAAACCGGGGCGACATTCGCGCCAGTACCAGCATCACGCAAAAGCCCACTCCCATGTGCATCGCCTGACGACCCACATAGTAAGAACTCTGCCCGGACGCACTGTAGAGGATCAACAGGCCGACGCCACAGAGCAACAGCAATAACAACAGCAGCCAGAGGTCCAGCCGGGTGTAGCTCCACCAGCCCGGATGACGACGCAGATCGGCGACAGCATCCGGCATGGTACGCTGAAAATCAGGGGCCATCAGCCACCTCCTCAGGAGCGATCGGATCAACACCAATCAGGTAAGCATCCATTATTTTTCGCGCCAGTGGTGCTGCCGTACTGGAGCCACCGCCGCCATTTTCCACAATGATCGCCACTGAAATTTTGGGCTTATCGGCAGGTGCAAAAGCAACAAACAACGCATGGTCACGGTGTATTTCAGCCAGCTTCGAGGCATCGTAACGCTCATCCTGTTTGATCCCTACCACCTGAGCGGTTCCCGTTTTACCGGCGATTTTATAGGGTGCTCCCGCGCCTACTTTACGGGCGGTACCTTTCTCACCATGCATAACTTCAACCATGCCATCGATGATATTCTGCCAATACCCCGGGTACTTGAGCTGAACATCCTCAGGCAAAGGACGCGGTTCTGGCAAAATAACCGGATTCGTTTCACTGTCGCGTACAGCATGCAGCATCTGCGGTCGTACCCAGCGGCCTCGGTTCGCCAACACCGCAGTGGCCGTGGCCAGCTGCAACGGCGTGGCCAGCATAAAGCCCTGACCAATACTCAGATTCAAAGAATCCCCCGGATACCAGCCCTGTTTACGGCTACGCTTTTTCCACTCGTGGGTGGGCAGTAGCGCAGATGAGGCTTCTGGCAGGTCATAACTGGTGATCTGACCAAAACCGAACCGGCCCAGATAATCCCACATCGGCTCACCGCCGGCTTTATGGGATACCACGTAGAACCAGGTATCACAGGACTGCGCCAGGGCGCTCTTCATATTGACCCAGCCATGACCCCAACGTTTCCAGTCTCGGTATTTACGGCCTTTTTTATTGAGCTGGTAGTAACCCGGGTCAAACACCCGATAGGCCGGGGTGACCACACCGCTATCAATAAAGGACAGCGCTGTCACCGGCTTGATTGTTGAACCCGGTGGATAACGACCACGAATGGCACGGTTAAACAGTGGCAAGTCAGGGGAGTCACGCAGGGCGTTATAGTCTTTACTGGAGATTCCAGTGACGAACAGGTTGGGGTCGTAGCCTGGGGTAGAAACCAGCGCCAGAATGCCGCCGGTGTTGGGGTCCAGCGCGACAATAGCACCGCGACGCTCGCCCAGCAGTTGCTCGGAAATCTGCTGCAGGCGGATATCCAGTGATAACACCAGATCACGCCCCGGTACCGGGTCAGTCCGCTCCAGTACCCGCATCACGCGGCCACGGGCATTGGTTTCTACTTTCTGGATGCCCACCTGACCATGCAGAATCCCCTCATAAAACTTTTCCACCCCCAGCTTACCGATGTAGTTGGTGGCAGAGTAATTCTGCTCATCCACCCGTTTCAGCTCTCGCTCGTTGATACGCCCGACATAGCCAATGGCGTGGACCAGTGAGTTAGCATAGGGATAGTAACGAATCAGCTCAGCCTCAACCCGGACACCCGGTAAACGGTGATAGTTCACCGCCAGCAGGGCGATCTCTTTTTCCTTCAAGCGAAAACGCAGTGGTACTGACTGGTAAGGGCGGCGACGCTGACGCAGCCGTTTACGAAACCGCTGAATCTCTTTTTCAGTCAGGTCCAGTAAGTCTGTCAGCTGGAGCAGGGTGTTATCGAGGTCTTTGATCTCTTCTTTGAGCAGCATCACACTGTAACTGGCCCGGTTATCGGCCAGCAATACCCCGTTACGGTCGTAAATCAGACCGCGGGTCGGCGCAACCGGTTGCAACTGCACCCGGTTATTATCTGACAGCGCACTGTAACGCTCGAACTGTTCGACCTGCAGATAGTACATCCGCCCTACCAGCACACCGAGCAGCGTTACCACCAGACAGATCGCAAGCACAGCGCGAGCTGTGAACGTGCGATGTTCCTGACCGTGGTCCTTTAGACGTTCTGAGCCCATCCGAGGTCCGTGCTACTTGTGGTAGGGGTGGCCCTGCAGAATTGTGCAGGCCCGGTAAAGTTGTTCGACCAGTAACACCCGCACCAGCGGGTGCGGCAAGGTCAGCGCGGAGAGTGACCATTTCTGATCGGCCATTGCCACACAGCGACCGTCCAGGCCTTCAGGCCCGCCAACCAGCAGGCTGACATTACGGCCATCCATTTGCCAGCTCTCCAGCTGTTCCGCCAGCTGCTCGGTTGACCAGCTTTTACCGCCCACTTCCAGCGCAATCACTCGATCCCCTTTGGGGATCGCTGCCAGCATCTGATCACCTTCCTGTTTTTTCGCACGCGCCAGATCAGCCCCTTTACCCCGGTGACCCAGCGGCAGCTCAATCAGTTCGAAACTGACTTCAGCAGGAAAACGTTTAGCGTACTCGTTGTAACCTTCGGTTACCCAGCGCGGCATTTTACCGCCAATGGCGATCAGACGAATCTTCATGACCGCTTAAGCGTCCTTGGCCTGGTGAGCATCAAAGCCCCACAGACGTTCCAGATCATAGAAACTGCGGGCATCCGGCATCATGACATGCACAACGACTTCACCGAGATCCGCCAGAATCCAGTCACCGACATCGCCACCTTCAACACCCAGGGGTTGTACACCGGCTTTTTTAGCCTGTTCAGCAACGTGCTCAGCACAGGAAACGACATGACGTTTGGAGGTGCCGCAGGCAACGACCATAAAGTCAGTGACAGTGGATTTGCCCGTTACGTTTAATACAACGATGTCCTTGGCTTTTATATCTTCCAGCGCGTCCCGCACCAGCTCGATCAATTGTTCTGTTTGCATAGGTCTCTATTCGATGGGTACGGTATAACCGTACAGTTGGTGTTGCTTGATGTACTGCCAGACAAGGTCTGGCAGCAGATAACGTGGGGATTGTCCCGCGGTAATCAGCGCCCGTATCTGGGTCGCTGAAATATCCAGCGGAGTCTGCTCATGCAGCAGCACCCGCCCACAGGGTGCTGTAAAAAGATCATCGCGCTGCGCGGTCTGATGCTGGCGCATGAAGCCTGCCAGCTCACCGTGCGGCGCAAAACTGTAGCCGGGCCGTTTCAATACCAGGATATGGCATAACTCACTGAAGGCCTGCCAGCCATGCCAGCCAGGCAGGTTCAGTAACGAATCCATCCCCATAATCATACAGATGGGCATATCCGGGCCCAGCTGCTGACGTAACGCCTGTAGTGTCAGCAGCGTATAGGATGGCTGTGATGACTGAACTTCCCGTGAATCAGCAGCCAGCGCCGGGGTGTCAGCAACCGCTGCCTCCACCATTGCCAGTCGCTGGGCAGCGCTCCTGCCCGGTGTGTTTTTATGCACCGGTGCCCGTGCAGGCATCAGCTGAACCTGATCCACTGCCAGCCACTGTTGTACTTCCAGCGCACTGCGCAGGTGGCCAAAGTGGATCGGGTCAAAGGTACCGCCCATAAACGCGTACATTGTACGGTTCATCGCAGCTTACTGGCGGATATGACCATCACCCAGCACAACGTATTTTTCCGAGGTCAGGCCATTGAGCCCTACCGGGCCACGGGCATGAATTTTATCAGTAGAGATACCAATTTCAGCACCCAGCCCGTATTCAAAGCCATCGGCGAAGCGGGTTGACGTGTTGACCATCACCGAACTGGAATCGACTTCCAGCAGGAAAGCCCGCGATTTTGTGTAATTTTCCGTGATGATGCAATCAGTATGATGCGAACCATACCGGTTGATGTGCGCAATCGCTTCCGCCATATCGTCCACCAGCTTGATCGCCAGGATCGGCGCCAGATACTCGGTGGACCAGTCGACGTCGGTCGCCGCTACAATCTGCGGCAGCACCTCAAGCGTCTGTGCACAGCCACGCAGTTCCACACCCAGCCCCTGATAGCGTTCCGCCAGTTCAGGCAGGATTTCAGCCGCCACTGCGCTGTTCACCAGCAAGGTTTCCATGGTGTTGCAGGTACCGTAGCGATGCGTCTTGGCATTGATGGCCACATTGATCGCTTTGGTTTTATCCGCCTGGTCATCAATATAGATATGACAGATGCCATCCAGATGCTTGATCACCGTGACTTTGGCATCACGGCTGATCCGCTCGATCAGCCCCTTACCGCCACGCGGTACAATCACATCAACAAATTCCGGCATGGTGATCAGCGCACCTACCGCAGCCCGGTCTGTCGTTTCTACGACCTGCACTGCAGTTTCCGGCAGGCCCGTTTCCCGCAGTCCCTGGCGGATACAGGCCGCCACGGCCTGGTTGGAATGAATTGCTTCAGAGCCACCGCGCAGAATCGTGGCATTGCCCGATTTCAGACACAGACTGGCCGCTTCAACCGTTACATTGGGACGTGACTCGTAGATGATACCGATCACCCCCAGCGGGACACGCATCTTGCCCACCTGGATCCCGGAAGGACGGTAGTTCAGATCAGTAATCGCTCCAACCGGGTCCGGCAGGCCAGCGACCTGGCGCAAACCTTCCACCATGGTATCAATCGTCGCCGGCTTCAGCGCCAGCCGATCTACCATCGCATCATCAAGGCCATTGGCACGGGCCGCATCCAGATCCAGCTGATTCGCTGCTGCCAGCGCATCACGGCTGCTGTCGATCGCCTCAGCCATCGCCAGCAGGGCACGGTTTTTAAGGCCGCTGTCGGCACGCGCTACCAGACGTGAAGCGTCACGCGCCTGCTGGCCCAGCTCGGTCATGTACTGTTCTACGTTCATTTCTTGTCCTTCCAGGTCGCTGATGCGGGCATTATACCTTTCCTGCTGTGCCGGGTCATGGTAAAGGGCACATCGCGACACAATCGCCGCCATATTGACTCAAAATTCCCGATACAACGGCGTAAACGGCAATATGCTCTTTGTCTGGTGCACAACGGCTTATTCAGCAGCCGCCTGGGTGCTATTATCGATCCTTCTGCCGTTTGTCAGTATCTGGAGCCTGCATCGTGTCGTCCTCGCCTAACCGTCGTCGCAACCTTCTACTGCTCAGCCTCACCGCTGTCCTGTTGTCAGTGCTGCTCGCCGCTGGTTTTTTACAAACCCAGCAGGCCAGCACCAAAGCTGAACAGGCCACGGTTGAGCACGGTGAACTGCTGCTCAAGCAGACCAGCCTGCTGGCTAATCCACTGCTGCTGTCAAATGACAGGGTCAGCCTCAACTACCTGCTCAATGAGCTGATCACCCTGCCCTATATTCGTGCCGCCCAGCTGGAAACCAACCGGGAAGGGGTTATCGCCCGTGCTGGTGACTCTGGTGGCATCGAAATGCAGCAGGCCCTGTCCAGTAAACAGGACAGTCATCTATCTATCTGGCTTGACCCAACACCCTTTGCAGCCCCGATGCAGGCACAGCTGACAACCAGTGCGATGTTTGCTCTGCTCGCCTTGCTGGGCAGCCTGATAACCGTGGTTATGGTCAGCCGCAAGTACCCCGAACATAACCGTCGGGCAGAAGACTACGATGATTATGAAAACAGCGCTGAACCCACCTTTTCTCCTCACCTGACCACAGAGCCCCAGCCTGCAGCGCTGGCGCCTGAAACTGAAACTGAAACTGAAGTTGAACCTCAGCCAGCAGCCCTGCCAGAGGCAATAGCAGGCCAGCCGGCAACTGACACTGACACTGACACTGAAGTGGATATGCCGACACCGGTCGCACAGGAAGACGCCGAGCCTCAGCCGCCAGAACCTGAAGACGTTATCACTCTCGAGTCGATCACACCGGCCCAGCCCATTGCCTCTATAGAGGAGATGGAAGAACTGAATGCTGAAACCCTGACTCAGCCATCATTACGGACAGATACAGAAGCAGATACAGAAGAAGACCCGTGGCTGGATGAGTTCAGCCCGGCGACGCCAGCAGAGCCTGCCGCTCAGCTCACTCTCGACCCTTATGACAGTTATAGTGAAGTGGACGACATTCCATTTATTGGCGAGCTGCCCGAACGCATTAGCGTTGACGACAGCCTTCAGGCATTAGAGCAGAGCGCAATACCACTGGAGTCGATATCGGCGACAGAACAGCCCGCAGCTACACCTGAACATCCCCAGGATGAAGGGGATTTACAGTCCTTTGTCAGCTCAATCGCAACGGATCCACACGCGACAGATGACACCCCAGAACCGGCTCAGCTGCACACAGCAGGCCTGCCAGAACTACCCGATGATATTCCATTTATTGGTGGGGCAAGGCGTGGAAACCATCCCGCACCGGCAGACAGCACAGCCGTGACGACTGAGGCAGCACGGACAGAACCGACACTGGAAACACAGTCACTGGTTTCCCTGCTTCGTCCAGACCTGCACGACCGCAGCATGCCGCAGTTTCAGCCGTCGCCATCAGGCATAGACAATGCTGACCCCGAAGACGAGATGCCTGATTTCGAAGAAACAACTCACCCGTCAGGGTTTCAGCCAGGCCACCCAGAGCCGTCTTTCCCCCAGACGCCTAACCCTCTGACCACCGAGCGGGGTAAAGAGGAACAGCTCAGCCTCTACACTATGGAACATGAGCTGGAACTGGCACTCACCCCGGACGATGCAGGCTACTGCCTGTATATCGATACCAGTGCCCACGCGGGAAATGTAGAGGAAGTGGAGCGTCAGCAACTGCTGCGTATGTATACCCGGCTGGCAGGCCAGACCGCTGCCCTCTATAACGGCAATATCTCGGAACTGAATAATGGCGATATGTTTATCCGTTTCGACCGGGCCCTGCCCGACGACAGCCATGGTATCAATGCGCTATGCGCCTCGGTGCTGTTTAACCTGTTGTACAAAGGCTTTAACCAGTCACGCATCCGCGCCTTTCAGCCTGCACTGAATTTACGCATGTCGCTGGCCCGCGGCCAGCGCACCAAAGATCAGCTCCTGCTCGAAGAAGCACGCTTTCTGACTCATACCACCCAGAGCAACGAATTGATCAGCCATACCGCCCTGACAGAGTCGACGATATTAAAAGGAAAGCTGTTGAAGCAGGCAGATATCCGGCGGGAAGATGAAGACAAGGTGCTGATTATCAGCCTGACTGAGAAGGTCCAGCAGCTGCTGATCAAACAGACCGAGCAGCTACTGGCAAAACTGAAATAACGAATAACCGAGGCGGACCTTACCCGCCTGCTACCGCCTCGGTTTCACCACCACCAGCGCCACCCCCAGTACCGACAGCAGGCCACCGCACATTGCCAAAGCACCGAGTCGCTCATCGAACAGGATATAGGCTTCCAGCGCAGTCACCGGAGGCACCAGATAAAACAGGCTCGCGACCTGAGACGCAGCACCCCGGCTGATTAGTTGCATCAGCAGCAGAATCGCCCCCACGGATAAACCCAGAACAAGCCAGCCCATCGCCAGCACCAGCTGGGTGTCCCAGCTGACCTCGCGGGTTTCAAAAGCGAAGGCACCGACGGCGAACAATAGACCTGAGGCGCAGTACTGAATTACCGCACCGGGCACCAGTTCGACCCCCTGGCAGTAGCGTTTTTGGTACACCGTGCCAACGGAGATCCCCACCAGCGCGATCAGCGCCCAGACCAGTGTCCAAAGCGGAAACTGGCTGACCTGCTCTGCTGCGCCCATTTTCTCCAGCAACACCAGGCAGACCCCTACAAGCCCCAGTAGCAAACCGAACCACTGCCGCCGGGCAATCACTTCACGCAGCACCAGCACCGCCGCCAGCGCAGTTACCAGCGGTTGCAGGCCAACAATCAACGACACCAGCCCGGCGGGCATACCGTCTTCAATGGCGTAGAACACGCCGCCCAGATAACAGCCATGCACCAGCAAGCCTGTGACTGCCGCATGAAATGCCAGTTTCGGTGAGGGCCAGCGAGATTTGAGCCAGTACGCCACCAGGCCCAATAACAGCAACGTCGCCAGCATCCGGTAGAGCAGCAACGTGAACGGCTCCGCATAAGGCAGGCCATACTTGGCCCCGATAAAGCCGGTGCTCCACAGCCAGACAAATAGCGCAGGTGCCAGTCGCAGAGCCAACCCACCGGAACCCGGTAACGGCTCAGCAGCGAATCGAGTAGTGTTAGATGACACGGTATAACTCCTGTTCAGGTTAGCTCAAGGGCTGGAAGCAGCTGCCACAGCCTTTGCATTTTTGTTGACAGTATTCAGTCTATCGACAATAAATAGCCGGTAGTTACCCATAAATAGGCAAACTGGTTTTCCAAAATTGCAATGAACTGGAACGATCTTAAGTATTTCCTGGCCGTGGCACGGTCCAGCAGCCTGAGTGAGGCGGCGCGTAATTTGCACGTCAGCCCATCAACGGTATCGCGCCGTATTGATGCGCTCGAACAATCACTAAGCAGTCGGCTGTTTGCCCGACGGCAGGACGGCTACGACCTCAGCGAAGCCGGCAGCAACCTGCTACCCAGCGCAGAGCAGGCCGAAGCCAGCCTGTTATGGCTGGAACGAGGCGCTGCCCATGGCGAAACCGAAACCGCCGGAGTCGTACGGCTGGTAACCCCTGAATTACTCGGCCAATATCTGATCATTCCCCAGCTCGCAGCGTTACAGCGCAGCCACCCGGAAATCCAGCTGGAGATCGTCACCGATGTCCGCCCCAGCCCATTAACCCGGCGAGAGGCCGATATCGTGCTACGGCTGAGCCGCCCCACCCAGGGCGACTACACCGTGCAACGCATCGGCCAGCTGGCGCAAGCACTGTACGCCTCGGCTACGTATTTACAGGCAATGGGCAGGCCAGCCCTGAGCAGTGACCTGGCCCAGCATCGGCTGATTGGCTGGGATAGTGAGCTGGCTTACCTGCCGCTGGCTCGCTGGCTGGAAGACCGCCCTGAGCGCCCTGATATCTATATGCGAACGGGTAATTTCCACGCCCAGTTAATGGCAGTGCAGGCGCATCTTGGCATCGCCGCCTTACCCCGCTTCGCCGCCCGTCTATTCAACCTGCAGCCGGTACTGGCCCATGAACCGAAGCTGCTGTCGGATATATGGCTGCTCCAGCAATCCGAGTCCCGGCGACTCAAACGCGTCAATATCGTCGCGGACCATATCACCGCCATTATCACTGCCGCCCGCGACCAGCTACTCTGAATCTCCCCCCACAACAGGGCCACTGCCCTGCACTCCGGCCTCCCCATTCGCGAAAAATATCTCACTCGCCTATCCAGCGCTGACCAGAGAGGGCTGCCTATGCTCCGACACTCTCTCTTGCACCGTAATACCGAACCCACGATAAAACACTCACCCTCGACAAAAACAATATTATGGGACTCAGAATTCCATTATAAAGTAATTGACAGCTCTTCAATCCTCAAATATGGTACTCACAGTTCCGATATAGAGTTAAGAATCTTAAAAAACCAATAAGAACAGGCTGCTCGCTGGGCACACTTCCCATCGGGCCACCGGATCGAGGATCTAGTCGTGGATAAATATAAAAACAACCTGCGCTCTTCTGTCGTAAAGCTTGCCGCTGTCGGCATCCTGGCCACCGCTGCCAGTACCCCGCTACACGCCGCCGAAACCGTTCGCTGGAAAGTCCAGTCGGTGTTCGGTACCCACCTGCCAGCACTGGGCGACCCGATCGCTCAGGTCGCTAAGCAGCTGAAAGCCTCCAGCAATGGTGATATTCAGTTCAAGGTGTACGAACCGGGCAAGATCGTGCCGCCGTTCGCCATTACCGAAGCGGTGAAGAACAAACAGATTCCGGCCGGTCTGGCTCTACTGGGCTATGACCAGGGAAAAATCCCGGCCTCAGGCCTGTTCAGTAATGTGCCGTTTGGCATGGAGCCCTGGGAGTACGCTGCCTGGTGGTATGACGGCGAAGGTAAAAAACTGGCCGAACAGGTGTACGCCAAACACAACATTCAGCCTATTCTGTGCGGCGTAATTGGCCCGGAAACTGCGGGCTGGTTCCGCCAGGAAATAAACTCCATTGAAGATTTTAAAGGCCTGAAAATCCGCTTCGCCGGACTTGGCGGCCAGGTATTGCAAAAAGCCGGTGCCTCCGTGACCTCCATGCCGGGCGGTGAAATATTCCCCGCGCTGGAGAAAGGGGCTATTGATGCCACCGAATTCTCCATGCCGGCCATCGACCAGCTGCTAGGCTTCGACAAAGTCGCTAAAAACAACTATTTCCCTGGCTGGCATCAAACGTTCACCGCCAACCACCTGGTGGTAAACAAACAAATCTGGGACGACCTGACCCCATCCAGTCAGTCGATGATCGAAATGGCCTGTACCGCTGGCACCCTGCGCGCGCTGACCCGTGGCGAGTCTCTGCAGGGCGCGGTGGTCAACGGCTTCGCCGCCAAAGGTGTAACTGCCCGTACGCTCAACCCGACGCTGCTGGCCAATCTGAAGCAGCTCACCGACGAAGTGATGCAGGAGCAATCCGCCAAAGACACGGACTTCAAACGCGTGTACCAGTCTCAGCAGACCTTTATGCAAGAGTATAAGAGCTGGAAGCGACTGGCGTACCTGCCACGGGATTTCTGACCCGCCGTCCCCGTTTTACCTTCAGGTTTTTACCGCCCCATCTGCAGTTCGCGCTGCAGGTGCGGGCTCTGACGCGCTGAAATCGCCGCCTGATCTCGATTTCAGCCCCTCGCGGAGGCTCTATGCATCAGACCAACACAGACCCGGCACTCGAGCTTTCCCATGTCGAACTGGACCGCCTGACCCCTCATACCGCCCTGCCGGAGACCCGGATATCGCGGCGGCTGGACGCCCTGCTGGTACGCATCGGCGAAGGACTGTCCTGGGTGTGGGTTCTGCTGATGGCAATCATCATGCTGAACGTCTTTATGCGCTATGCCCTGGACCAGGGCCGAAT
>JAIBDV010000377.1 GCA_024686055.1 Neptuniibacter sp. | reverse complement strand
CGTGGTTTTCATAACGAGGCATCTTTACCCTTCAGGCAATATAAATATAGCCCTAATGACAAACCGTATTTTCCAGCCGGGATAACACCATAATCTTAAGTGACTGCATACGAATCTCAGTCAATATAATTAATATAAAAGAATAGATAACGGCTGATATTGCTATAGAAGCAAAACCATAAGACTGCGATACAAACGACGAAACAGAAGAGAAAACCCCTACGAATAAAACAACCATCTGCGCCAGAAGATTATAACCAAACGTACATTGCTTCGTTGCATAATCATAATGAATGTTTATCGGAAGCATAAAACCCAGTTTAATGGTTAGTTTATCAGTGCTCTGTTGATAAGGCTGTTGAATCTCATCCAGAATACCAGCCAGTTCTTTCAATTTTCCCATAACACGCTCCCTGCGTTATATACTCATTAAGCCTTAGATTCCCATAACGACCCCGTTTCGACGACGAAACAGGGTGCGTCACACATCAGCCCGACGACTAGAGCAGCTCAACCCGCTTTCGGTCCCCACGACAGAACCCGGCCACCAGCGAGTACTGCAAAAATGCCTGACTGGTTGTCAGGTAATTGGAAATCCAGTATTTCACCTCCTCGGCGTACTCATCAGAGGCTGTATTTTCAACCTCCGCCAGCGCTGGAAACTGACAAATCACAACCCGTGCAGCGTCCTTTTTCCGCGCGGCATCCGTCACGCAAACCATCAACGAACGCTGCTCGGAGTCCCAGTTGAATAACAGGTACATGGAGTCATCATTGATATTCTTACGCTGCATGCTGGCAGCTTTTTCAGCACTGTGATTAATCGCACTTTGCACCCGCTTATCATCGGTAACATCAGGCGCAACCGTATATACGATGTACTCACCTTCATCACCCATTGCCCCCTCAGGTGGCGTTGGCATGGTGCTCTCATTCCAGTTCAACTGCATTTTCATTCCTGTTGCGAGTATTAATAGTTAAACGTACAGATCAGAGCCTGAACAGCGATCAGGCACGCTGCTCTTCGGCACGACCCGTACGATTTTCAATGGATGCCTGTTCATCAAACAGCCCCAGCAGGCTCAGCGCCATCTGCTGCTGGCGCTGACCTTCCACGGCTTGCAGGCACTCATCCAGCCGCCGCTGCCAGCCTTTCAATGCAGCGACATCGCTGCCAGCAGGCAAAGGCCAGGGCAACAACTGACAGAAATCCGCCAGACTGAGCTGACTCAGATCGCAGCACAATAGATAGTCACCCTGGTCACTGCGCCGGATCAGCCGGGCATTCATTAACAACTGCACATACTGATCCCAGCGGCCCTGGTCGAGGCCGTCCACCTCCTGTAACAGAACACTGTCGGCCACGGTTTCGCTGTTACGCTGGCCCTGCCAGAGCCGATGCAATACCCCGAGAACGATCTGCAGATCTTCGCCCTGCTGTTCCATATTGTTGTGCTGGAACACCGTCAGCGCGCGGGTCAACTCAGCACCCAGCAAAATGATTACCCAGCTGATAAAGATCCACAGCAGAAACAATGGCACCGCAGCGAAGGCTCCATAGATCAGTTCATAGGAAGGAAACTGCGTGACAAACATGGCGAAACTGCGCTTGGCGGTTTCGAACATCAGCGCCACCACCAGGCCGCCGATCACCGCACTGCGAAACGGCACCCGGCAGTTGGGCACGGCCATATACAACAGGCTGAACGCCAGTGCCGACAGCACCATGGGTAACAGTGCCAGCACCCGGGTTTTGCCCACCAGCTCGGTAGCACTGCTGACCAGCGACAGTGAGGCAATATAGGAGGTCAGGCCCAGCCCGATGCCAATCAGAATCGGTCCCAGGCTCAGAATGGCCCAGTAGATCAGAAAGCTGGACAGCCCTTTACGTGCTTCACTGACCCGCCAGATACGGTTAAACGCTGACTCGATATTACGCATCATCATGATCGAGGTGATCACCAGAAACACGATACCGACCACCGTCAGGCTACGGGCCTGGCCAGCAAAATCCGCCAGATAGTTTTGCACCACCTCACCGGTCGCTGGCACGAAATTGGTAAAAACCCAGTGCTGCAGCTCTTCTCCCACGCCGGAGAAATTGGGAATCGCGGCCAGCATCGCATAGCTGACGGTCATCAGCGGTACCACGGCAAACAGCGTGGTGTAGGTCAGTGCTGAGGCATTCAGAATGCCCTGATTGGCGACAAACTGGCGCATCAGGTACAGCATAAACTGCATCGGCTGGCTGGAAAGCACAGGCTGCATAACAGATCCTTTACAATGAATGTGAACGGCTATTTTGAACACTGCCACGGGGGTATACAATAGCGCCCCACAATCAGAATGCTAAAGATGTGCCGCCATGCTCCGTTCGATAACGCCGTAGCAACGCAGCACACCGGTTAACCCGACGAGAAATACGCCATGAGCAATGTAACAATCTTCCACAACCCGCGCTGTTCCAAATCCCGCCAGACCCTGGCCCTGCTGGAAGAAAACGGTGTTGAGCCAACCATTATCAAGTACCTGGAAACACCGCCAAGCGCCGAACAGCTGAAAACCGTCCTCAGCAGCCTGGGCATCAACGCCCGCGATCTGCTGCGCAGCAAAGAAGCTGAATACGCCGAAGCCGGGCTGGACAACATGGACCTCAGCGAAGATGAGGTCATCGCCAAAATGGTCGAGTTTCCAAAGCTGATCGAGCGCCCGATTGTGATCAACGGCGATGCTGCCCGGATCGGTCGTCCGCCTGAGTCTGTACTGGACATCATCTGATATGAGTGCACCCTACGTTCTGGTGCTGTATTACAGCCGCCACGGGGCCACGCAGGCGATGGCGAAGCAGATTGCCCGCGGTGTCGAACAGGCTGGCATGGAAGCCCGTATCCGCACCGTCGCACCGATCTCAAGCAACTGCGAAGCCACTGAGCCCAGCATTCCGGCGTCGGGTGCGCTGTACTGCACAGAGGCCGACCTGGCCAGCTGTGCCGGGCTGGCGCTGGGTAGCCCAACCCGCTTTGGCAATATGGCCGCACCGATGAAGTACTTTATCGACAGCACCAGTGCCCTGTGGCTCTCGGGTGGGCTGATCAACAAACCGGCCTGCGTGTTCAGCTCCAGTGCCAGTCTGCACGGCGGTCAGGAGACAACATTGCTAACCATGATGTTGCCCCTGCTGCACCACGGCATGGTACTGGCTGGCCTGCCCTACTCTGAGTCAGCCTTGCTGAAAACCAGCACCGGCGGCACGCCTTACGGTGCCACCCACCTGGCCGGACGCGATAATGATCGCGCACTGGATGCGGATGAAACCCAACTCTGCCAGGCACAGGGCAAACGCCTTGGTCACCTGGCCCTTAAACTG
>JAIBDV010000374.1 GCA_024686055.1 Neptuniibacter sp. | reverse complement strand
TCAGCTGGCCGTGATCCAGTGGCTTCAGCGCCTGTACGGTGCCTTTGCCGAAGGTCTGGCCGCCGACAATGATGCCGCGCTGGTAGTCCTGCATGGCACCGGCGAAGATCTCTGAAGCAGAGGCTGACAGGCGGTTGACCAGTACGGCGACGGGGCCGTCGTAGGCTACACTCTTGTCGCGATCGCCAAGGATATCAATACGGCCATTGGCATCCTGTATCTGTACCGTCGGACCACGATTGATAAACAGGCCAACCATCTCATTGGCCTCACGCAGTGAGCCGCCGCCGTTGTTACGCAGATCGATTACCAGCCCCTGAACGTTTTCCTGCTTCAATTCTTTGATCAGCTGGGCGACATCACGAGTGGTGCTTTTGTAGTCTTTATCGCCATTCTGCAAGGCCGCAAAGTCAATGTAGAAGGTCGGGATTTCGATTACGCCAAGTTTCAGGTCCTGGCCCTGATACTTAAGGTCGATCACCTTTTTCTGTGCGGCCTGTTCTTCCAGTTTGACCTGGTTACGGACAATTTCGATCACCTTGCGTGGGCTGCCTTCATCGGCATCTGCGGGGATGATCTCCAGTCGCACCGTGCTGCCTTTCGGTCCGCGGATCAGCTGAACGACTTCATCCAGACGCCAGCCAACAACGTCTTCGAACTCACCGTTATCATCCTGGCCAACGCCGACGATCATATCGCCTGCTTTCAGTTGACCGGTTTTGTCAGCAGGGCCGGATGGTACCAGGCGAACGATTTTGGTGTGTTCGTTCTCCCGTTGCAGGACCGCACCGATGCCTTCAAGCGACAGGCTCATATTGATCTGAAAGTTTTCCGACCGACGTGGTGAAAAATACTGGGTGTGGGGGTCGTAGAGTTCGGTCAGCGCATTCGTATAACGCTGGAACACATCTTCGCTGTTGGTTTGTGACAGGCGCTCGAGCTGGCTGCGATAGCGTTTAAGCAGCGTGTCACGAGCCGCTTCCAGACTTTTATCGGACAATTTCAGGTTTAACAGAGCGCTTTTTAGTCGCTTGCGCCACAGCTGTTGACGTTCGGTGTCGCTGGCCAGCCATGCGTTATCACTACGATCCGTATCGATGGACTCATCAATATCGAAGCGGAAGCTCTCGAGTTTGTTTTCGAGCTGATCGATATTGAAATTGATATGTTGTTCGGTCAACGCCAGATAGTGGTTGTAGATTTCATAGGCGCGTTTAACATCGCCTCGTTTGAAATCGTCATCCAGCTGGGTACGAAACCCGTTGTAGCGCTCAATATCTGGCTGGATAAAATAGACCCGACCAGGGTCAAGATCGTCCAGATAGGCGGCAAGCAGATCACTGGCAAGCTGGTCATTCAGCACTTTACGGGCATAATGGCCGCCCTGCAGACCTGCGACGATGTCGAGGGCTGTCTGTCTGTGAACGGGCTCTGATTCAAGGGTCAGCGCTGCTGACGCCACAGGGGAAAGGCCTGTTAACAGACCGGTGAGTGCAATAGCGTGCAGGCGTGGTTTGAATAATCTCAGCATAAGTATCAGCGACAGCTCGAATAGTAGATAAAGTCCGTGTCAGGAAACGCAGCTTACATAGCTACCCTTACAGCAAAAATACATAGGTTAAATGTATCCTGCTTTCCTTTCGACCCCTGATTCCATGGGCAGTTCCAGCGGATCAGATTCAGTCGAGTGTAGACATGCGGGCGACTGATGTAAAATCAACCCGCAAGGTTGTAAGGCAATGGTAATGAATATTCAGTTAGTTAACCGGGCTGCGGTAAGCTGGCTGAGTGTTGAATTTGTTCACAGGTAACCAGGCAGAGGGCACAGGTCATTAACATATTGAAGCAGGTAGCCGGAGCGCTGGTGCTGGCGGGAGCGCTGGCAGGGTGTGGTGATAATACCGAGCTGGAATTGCGCCATCAGGCGTCGCTGGCGAAGGCGCTGCAGGATGAAAACAGCCAGGCTGGCGAGCAGTTTTTGCATGAGAACAGTACCCGTCCCGGCATTAAAGAATTGCCCGGTGGGCTGCAGTACAAGGTGTTAGCTGAGGGCAGTGGCGCAAGGCCCGGTGCGTTGGATCGGGTGCAGGTGCACTATGAGGGCACCCTGGTGAACGGCACTGTTTTTGACAGTACCTGGCAGCGAGGCGAGCCTGCAACGTTTCAGGTGAACCAGGTCATCCGTGGCTGGACTCGCGCACTGATGCAGATGCAGGTGGGTGATGAGTGGATGCTTTATATCCCGGCTGATATGGCCTACGGCGCGCGCAGCCCCAGTAACACGATTCCCCCGAACTCTACTCTTATTTTTAAAGTGAAACTTTTAGCGGTAACCGCAGCCAAGGAGTAAGCCGTTTATGCAACAACAGACTTTTAATAGTGGTTTGCTCGATTTTTTGCAGGCTTCCGTGACGCCATTTCATGCGGTACAGATGATGGTGCATAGCCTGGAGCTGGCCGGTTTTACCCAGCTTAAAGAAGCCGATCACTGGGCACCGCAAGCGGGTGGTCGCTATTTTACGCTGCGTAATGGCTCGTCAATCATTGCCTGGACCATGCCGGTCGCTGAGCCGCTGGAAGAAACGGGCTTCCGGATGGTGGGCGCCCATACAGATTCGCCCTGCCTTAAAGTGAAGCCAAATCCGGAAATCCTGAAAAAAGGCTATTTCCAGCTGGGTGTTGAAGTGTATGGCGGGGTGTTGTTGAACCCCTGGTTTGACCGTGATCTGTCCCTGGCTGGGCGGGTGAATTATACCAATTGGGATGGCACCCTGACCTCGGCGCTGCTCGATTTTGAGAAGCCGGTCGCCTATATCCCTAGCCTGGCGATTCACCTGGACCGCGAAGCAAACAGCAGTCGCAGTATCAATGCGCAGACTTACCTGCCGCCGATTCTGGGGCAGGCTGAGCAGAAACCTGACTTCCGCCAGTTACTGGCTCAGCAGCTGACGCGTCAGGGTATTTCCGATGTTGATGAAGTGCTGGATTACGAACTGTGTTTCTATGATACCCAGCCGCCAGCCATGGTGGGTTTGCATGATGAGTTTATCGCTTCGGCCCGGCTGGATAATCTGCTGAGCTGTTACATCGGCCTGCAGGCGCTGTTACATGCCGACTCCGATCAGGGCACTCTGCTAGTGTGCAATGACCATGAAGAGGTGGGCAGTATGAGTGCTGAGGGCGCACAGGGGCCAATGCTCAAAAACATGCTGGAGCGCTTGCTGCCGTACCCGGAAAAGCGCCACCGTGCGCTGGCTCGCTCGATGATGATCTCGGCGGATAACGCCCATGGCGTACACCCTAACTTTACCCAGAAGCATGATGAAAACCATGGGCCCTTGCTCAATGCGGGCGCCGTAATCAAGCTCAATGCTAATCAGCGTTATGCCACCAACAGTGATACCAGCTCCCTTTACC
>JAIBDV010000153.1 GCA_024686055.1 Neptuniibacter sp. | reverse complement strand
TGGCAACCTGTCCAGCGTTGGCTCAGATACTCTGGCTAACCTGATGACGCTGTGGGCAGAAGACTTCAAACGTGCCTACCCGAACGTCAACATTCAGATTCAGGCCGCCGGCTCTTCTACTGCGCCACCAGCACTGACTGAAGGCACAGCAAACCTGGGCCCAATGTCCCGTAAGATGAAAGATAAAGAACTCGAAGCCTTCGAGAAAAAATTCGGTTACAAGCCAACACCGGTTGCCGTGGCAATCGACGCCCTGGCTGTTTACGTACACAAGGATAACCCGGTTAAAGGCCTGACCATCCCTCAGGTTGATGCCATCTTCTCCTCCACCCGCAAGTGTGGTTCCAATACTGAACTGACCAGCTGGGGTCAGGCCGGTGTTGAAGGCGGACTGGCATCCAAGAGCGTACAGCTGTTCGGTCGTAACTCTGTATCCGGTACTTACGGTTACTTCAAGAAGAAAGCCCTGTGTAAAGGCGACTTCAAGAACAACGTAAACGAGCAGCCAGGTTCCGCCTCTGTTGTACAGTCCGTATCGACGTCTCTGAACGGTATCGGCTACTCCGGCATCGGCTACAAGACTTCCTCTGTTCGCGCTATACCACTGGCCAAAAAACCAGGCCAGCCATTTGTGGAAGCGACCGCAGAGAACTCTCTGAACGGTAAATACCCACTGGCGCGCTCCCTGTACGTATACGTGAACAAAAAACCAGGTCAGCCACTGGCACCGCTGGAGCGCGAATTCTTCAAAATGGTGATGTCTAAAGTGGGCCAGGAAGTGGTTGTCAAAGACGGTTACATCCCGCTGCCAGCAAAACTGGTTGAGCGACAGATGTCGTCTCTGGGCATTAAGTAAGCCCGCTGTCGTAAACACCTCTGGACTGCTGTTGATAAGGTCAGGGGTGCGCGAAAAAGTCAACGTAACAAAGTCTGAAAAGCGCACCTCGAACAAAGCTAACCAACTGATTTAGCTTGGAATAAACCAAAAGACCTTCACGCCGTACACAACAGTTCAGCAATCGGGAGAACCACGGATGGTGCTCCCGCTTATTTATGCCTGCAGCTTGTAACAAAACTGTCATTAACTGACAGTACCTTAGCCGCATCATTAGTCTCTCAGGTTTTTCAGGACGTTCATGCGATGAGCATTGACAACAGCTCCCATATTCAAGACCTGGATTTCAATACGCCCGCTCAACAGCGGCTGCGTAAAATCCGTAAAGCGAAAGATCAGTTCGCACGTGGCGGTATCGCCGTGGGCGGTATCAGCGTTATTGTCGCGATCCTGCTGATCTTCTTCTATCTACTCTACGAAGTAGCCCCCCTGTTCGAGTCGGCGAAGATTGAGCGCTGGCAGCAGGATGGCCAGGAAGTCCAGTCGTATGCCCTGCCCGGCGGCGGGAAAACCCTGTATATGACCATGGAAGAACAGGCTGAAATCGGCCTGCGCGTCAATGATCAGGGTGAACTGTTCTTCTTCAATACCCGTAACGGCGAGATGCTGCTGCAACAGAAGCACCCTCTGACTGATAGCACCACCGTCACCAGCTTCACTCTGGCTTCAGAAGAAAGCCGTACCTTTGTGCTGGGCCTGAGCAATGGCCAGGCACTGGTGATGAAGCATGACTACAAAGCCACCTACCCGGATGGCAAGCGTGTTATCACTCCGGAGGTGGTCTACCCACTGGGTGAAACACCGATCGATCTCAGCGACGGGCCGATCGAACTGCTGGCATTGAACGGCGAAGAAGGCGAGTGGCGCATGGTTGGCGGCACCGAAGCCAACCTGAGCGTGGCTGATCTGTCACTGGAAGAAAACCTGATCACCGGCGAAGTGGAAGCCAGCACCGATATCCAGGCGCTGCCAAAACTGAACCTGGCGGCAAACAAACTGCTGCTGATGCCCGATCGTCGCTGGCTGCTGATTGGCGGTGCCGATGGCAAAGTGGGCGTGGTTGATCTGCAGGCTGCAAATGGCCCGCAAACCACCCAGGTTATCGACGCAACGGCCGGTCAGATCACCGACTTTACTCTGCTGCTCGGTGGTAACTCACTGCTGGTGTCAGACACCAAAGGTGAAGTATCACAGTGGTTCCTGGTGCGCGATGAAAACGCCGCCTGGGTGCTGACCAAAATCCGCAGCTTTGATGGCAACAACACCGCTATCAACGACCTGACCATTGAGCATCGCCGTAAAGGCTTCGCCACCGTCGACAGTCAGGGTACGCTGCGTCTGTTCAACACCACCGCACACCGCACCGCGCTGGAAGAGACGGTTGCCCAGGGCAACGTCGACGGCATCGCTCTGTCACCTCGCGCCAACGCCTTGCTGGTTGAGAACAGGGGCCAGCTGACACTGTGGGCCGTGCACAACGAGCACCCGGAAATTTCCTGGGACGCGCTCTGGGCGGAAGTCTGGTACGAAGGCTATGAGGAACCGGACTACGTCTGGCAGTCCTCTGCGTCCAACAATGACTTTGAGCCAAAATACAGCCTGATGCCACTGGCATTCGGCACCCTGAAAGCAGCGTTCTATGCCATGTTGATGGCTACGCCGCTGGCGATCTGTGGCGCGATCTACACCGCCTACTTCATGGCACCGGCGCTGCGCCGTAAAGTGAAGCCGATCATCGAGCTGATGGAAGCATTGCCAACGGTTATCCTCGGCTTCCTGGCGGGCCTGTGGCTGGCGCCGTTCATGGAGCTGCATATGGCCGGTATCTTCGTGGTGATGTTTACCATCCCGCTGGGCATCCTGCTGTTTGCCTTTACCTGGACGCAAATGCCCAACCGGATCCGCTTCCTGCTGCCCGACGGCTGGGATGCTGCGATTCTGGTGCCGGTGGTCATCT
This sequence comes from Neptuniibacter sp., assembly GCA_024686055.1. Classification (GTDB taxonomy): domain Bacteria; phylum Pseudomonadota; class Gammaproteobacteria; order Pseudomonadales; family Balneatricaceae; genus Marinobacterium_C. The sequence continues at coordinate 4,168 of JAIBDV010000153.1, read as the reverse complement.
GCGCGACCCTGTTCGGTCTGTGGATTGCCCCGGGTATTGAATCACTGCTGTTCGGTGGCGATATGCGCCTGTGGATCACCAACGACCTGGGCATCGCCTACGATCAGCGTAACGCGCTGGTAGTCGGCATCGCTATGGGCTTCGCGGTTATCCCGACTATCTTCTCCATCACCGAGGATGCCATCTTCGCGGTGCCGAAAAGCCTGAGCTACGGTTCGCTGGCGCTGGGTGCAACGCCATGGCAGACCCTGGTGCGTGTAGTCATGCCAACAGCAAGCCCGGGCATCTTCTCTGCGGTGATGATCGGTATGGGCCGTGCGGTGGGTGAAACCATGATCGTACTGATGGCCACCGGTAACACACCGATTATGGACATCAACATCTTTGAAGGTATGCGTACTCTGGCGGCGAACATTGCCGTAGAGATGCCAGAATCCGAGGTCGGCAGTACTCACTTCCGTATCCTGTTCCTGGCCGCCTTCGTACTGTTCCTGTTCACCTTTATGGTCAACACCATTGCAGAAGTGATCCGTCAGCATCTGCGTAACAAATATGGCTCCCTGTAAACTGTGAGTGAGAGAGGAGAAAACTGATATGCGCGTCTCATTCACCGAATGGACAAAATCTGGCTCCCCCTGGGTCTGGCTGAATGCCGGTGCGGTAGCCATCTGTATGATCATGGTCATCGGCCTGCTGTCGCTGATCGCTGTACGTGGCCTGGGCCACTTCTGGCCCGCCGATCTCGTGCAGGCCAAATACACTGAAAATGGCAACACCATGGTCATGGCCGGCGAAATCGTCGAGCAGGAGATGGTACCGGCTGCTCAGCTGCGGGATGCCGGCGTTAACGTCCCCGCGGGCATGGATTTCATGCAGCGTGACCTGGTTAAAGTTGGCAACCGTGATGTCGGCGGCAGTGACTTTATCTGGGTACTGGATGCGTTCATGAGCGAACGCAACCAGCCAGACATGATGTTTGCCGCTGAACGGCGTGAATGGGGTAACTTCTATGGTTACCTGCGTGGCCTGAAAGAAAACGGCAAACTGGTCGCCAGCTACAAGGGTTATCAGAAAACCGATGAGTACATGGCACTGTGGAACAACTTCCAGGCTCGTATCGAACGGACCCTGGATATTCACGACCAGATCTCCGATATTGAAAAAGGCACCATTGGCGCCATCAACTACAAGCTTGAGCGCCTGCGTCTGAAACAGCGTTCGCTGGAGCTTAAAGGGGTCACCGACCAGAGCCGTTATGCCGAAATCGACGACCGCCGGGTTGAACTGAATGCTGAATACCAGGCCCTGCAGCAAACGCTGCTGGACCTGTACGAAGGCTTTAACCGTGACACCCTGGTGGCTGAAACAGCAGCAGGCCAGACCATTGAGATCAGCCTGGGTAAAGTTGTTCGTGCATTCCTGCCGAACAATATGAGCCTGGGTGACAAGGTTGGCCACTATGTTTCTAAAATCTGGGAGTTCATGAGCGACGAACCCCGTGAAGCCAACACTGAAGGCGGCATTTTCCCCGCGATCTTCGGTACGGTAATGATGGTAATGCTGATGTCAGTGATGGTAACGCCATTTGGGGTTGTCGCTGCCGTTTACCTGCGCGAGTACGCCAAGCAGGGTTTTGTTACCCGCCTGATCCGTATCGCTGTTAACAACCTGGCTGGTGTCCCGTCGATCGTATACGGTGTATTTGGTCTAGGCTTCTTCGTTTACTTCCTGGGCGGCAACATCGATGATCTGTTCTTCCCGGAAGCCAAACCGGCACCGACCTTTGGTACCCCGGGTCTGATGTGGGCGTCGCTGACGCTGGCACTGCTGACCGTACCGGTTGTTATCGTGGCCACTGAAGAAGGCCTCAGCCGAATCCCACGCTCGGTGCGTGAAGGTTCACTGGCACTGGGTGCGACCAAGTTCGAAACCCTGTGGAAAGTGGTGCTGCCAATGGCCAGCCCGGCCATGATGACCGGTGTAATCCTGGCCATCGCCCGTGCTGCCGGTGAAGTTGCACCACTGATGCTGGTCGGTGTGGTAAAACTGGCGCCGAGTCTGCCGCTGGATCTGAACTACCCGTTCCTGCATCTGGACCAGAAGTTCATGCACCTGGGTTTCCACATCTACGACGTTGGCTTCCAGAGCCCGAACGTAGAAGCGGCCCGCCCACTGGTGTACGCCACCGCACTGCTGCTGGTTGCCGTGATTGCACTGCTTAACCTCTCTGCCATTGCGATCCGTAACCATCTGCGCGAGAAATACAAAGCGCTGGAAATGTAATAACGCTGCATAGCGACAGGCACCTGCGCCAACACAACGCCGGGTGCCTTAACAGGAAGATTCTGATGATGAACACTGAAGCCAAAACACACTCAATCGACATCGCCTCCATGCAGCGTGATAACCGGACGCTGGACCTGGCAAGCGAAGAACACACCCTCAAGGTCAACAACCTGAAGCTGTACTACGGCGACAACGAAGCCCTGCACGGCATCGACATGGTTATTCCGAAGAACCGCGTAACGGCATTTATCGGTCCATCGGGTTGCGGTAAATCTACGTTACTGCGCTGCTTCAACCGCATGAATGACCTGGTTGATGGCTGCCGCATTGAAGGCGAAATCCTGCTGGATGAGAAAAACATCTATGACCGCGCTGTAGAAGTGGCCGAGCTGCGCCGCCGTGTTGGCATGGTATTCCAGAAGCCGAACCCATTCCCGAAAACGATCTATGAAAACGTTGCCTACGGCCTGCGTATTCAGGGCATCAACAAAAAGCGCGTACTGGATGAAACCGTCGAATGGGCACTGAAATCCGCTGCGCTGTGGGATGAAGTCAAAGACCGCCTGCACGAAAGCGCACTGGGCATGTCCGGTGGTCAGCAGCAGCGTCTGGTTATCGCCCGCACCATCGCAGTAAAGCCTGAAGTGCTGCTGCTGGATGAACCGGCCTCCGCACTGGACCCGATCTCCACGCTGAAGATCGAAGAACTGATCCACGAACTGAAAAACGATTTCACCATCGCTATCGTCACCCACAACATGCAGCAGGCGGCCCGCGTCTCCGACTACACCGCCTTTATGTACATGGGCGATCTGATTGAGTTTGGTGTCACCGATACGCTGTTTACCAACCCGAGCCAGAAGCAGACCGAAGATTACATCACCGGTCGTTACGGCTAAGCCAGATCAGGCGTCACAGGACGTGCCGCCTGCATTGTTTTACCCTTAACCGTATAAACGCTATTTGGAGAGATCTACCGTGGAATTCGACAACGACAATTACTCCTCCCACATCTCGCAGCAGTTCAATGACGAGCTGGAGCAGATCCGTACCCAGCTGCTCACCATGGGCGGCGTAGTAGAGCGCCAGGTACACGACGCCATTGAATCACTGCTGGTAGGTGATGCCGAGCTGGCAGAACAGTCCCGTCGCGTTGATAAACAGATCAACGATATGGAACTGATGATCGACGAGCAGTGCACCACCATTATCGCCCGCCGCCAGCCCGCTGCCAGCGACTTACGCCTGATTATCTCCGTCTCCAAGGCGGTCAGTGATCTGGAACGTATGGGTGATGAAGCTGCCAAAATCTGCCGTCATGCCATCGAACTGGTCGAAGAGGGCGACAGCCCGCGCGGCTACCAGGAAGTTCGCCATATTGGCACCCTGGTACGCGACATGGTGAAAAACGTACTGACGGCCTTTGCCCGTAACGATACCGAACTGGCGTACCGAGTCGCTAAACAGGACAAGTCGGTTGACCAGGAATACCGCACCGCGATGCGCTCGCTGGTGACCTACATGATGGAAGACCCGCGCGCCATCTCCAGTGTGCTGAACGTTATCTGGGTGCTGCGCAGCCTGGAACGTATCGGTGACCACGCCCGTAATATGGCTGAACACCTGATCTACCTGGTCTCTGGCACCGACGTTCGCCACCAGAGCCTGAAGCAGATCAAAAAAGCCGTGCAGGACGATATTGATAACCGCTGAACCCGACGACAAAACTGTTCATGAAACCCGGCGCAGGCCGGGTTTTTTGTGAGTGCTTGATGGGCAGTGCCTGGCGCCGTGGTTGCCATCAGCGCAGCACGGGCGGGTGCCGGGTCGCTGCAGGAACTCTGCTTTCGCTGCAGGCTCAGCTGTTTTATATCCTGGGCTT
>JAIBDV010000344.1 GCA_024686055.1 Neptuniibacter sp. | reverse complement strand
CAGGGGTTCCCCTGCGCAAGTGTTTTTCCTTTACTTCCATGCACTTAGGCGTGTATCGCTTACCCCTGCCTGTTGTTCGGCGGTTGTGGGGTTTCGCGGCGATAAACGGTGCTCGTTTCTCTGTTGGCCACTGTCTGTTGTCGCGATGTGCAGCCAGGGGGTCGTGGTTTCTATGGCGTCAGTTACGGTGCAGTGGCACGTAGCCTCACTACATCTGCCGTATTGATTTTCCGATACTGAAACCACGTACGGCCCTGGCGTATGGAAAGCAGTTTGCAGGTCAGTTCGCTGGCCTGCCTTTTGCTGTTGCCCGCTATGCCTGTGCTGGCCGCTACGTGTCCTTTCAGTAAAGCCCTTCTGTTCTGAAAACAGCGATGGATTGTGCCGCCTAATTTAACAGGCGCACCGCCGCTGCAATGGACTCTGTACTTCAAGGAGAGAACCCATGCTGTTACTCACTGCCAATAATGGCGACCAGACCACCATCAGCTTGCCGGGAGGCGAGACTATTTCCATTGTGCTGATCGAAAACCGCCAAGCTAGCCGTCAGGCTGTGTTCGGCATTCAGGCCCCTGATCATTGCCGGATTCTGCGTGGTGCCGTGCGCGGCAGGATTGCCAATCAGCTGGAGCGTACGCCAGTGTTCAGCGTACAAAGCGCACTACACCAGCCCTGGCTGATCGCTGCATACACGGTTGAGGAAGCGATCAGCTTCTATCAGGGAAATTTCCCCGGCAGCATTGATGTGCAAGCCGGGCAGGTGGCAATGCACCGCCGTCCCCATTGGCTGGACCTGCTGGCTGCCCATTCTGGTGAGCCTGTGCAGCTGCCTTTTGGTATTCGTCAGCCGGACTAGGGCAGGCAGAGCAAAAGCTTCCAGCTGAGGACAGCTGTCCCACAGGGGATCAGCCTGCCTGTTGGTGTTGTGACGCTGGTATTGTCGCTGAGAGTAGAGTTTGTAACGAAGTAATTCACTATCAGCTGGCACCCGTAATGACGCCGACTCTGAACGGCCCGATTTTTTGTTGGCTCTGTAGCGATCAGAGGAAAATTTGTTTGACCGAGGCACGAGGGAGTTTATTTTTCTCAGCGAAAGAGACAGCAGAAAATCGGAAATAGCCGTTCTGTGGAGGTGCTGGGGATTGTTAAGGGGACGAAGTCCCCTTGACGGCTGAGGAGGCAACAGTACGCTCGGTGGTATTGCGATAGTCCGGCAAACCGGTGCGAATACCATGCACAGTCGCCGGAACCAGACGCTCGCGGAGCGAGCTGCTACAAGAGCAATCAGATCGACTCAAGCTCATCCATCGGCCAGCGTGGCCGGATCACGATCGACAGATCATCCTGCTGTCCGGCGACCAGCCGCTGGCACCCGGCAAAGGCGATCATCGCGCCGTTATCAGTACAGAACTCAGGGCGGGCATAAAATAGCTTCGCCTTGCGCTTTTGCACCATTTCACCCAGTTTTTCCCGCAAGCGATCATTAGCACTCACCCCTCCTGCAATCACCAGCTGCTTGAGGCCGGTCATCTCCAGCGCCCGACGGCACTTGATCGCCAGCGTATCCACCACCGCCTCTTCAAAGGCACAGGCGATATCGGCTTTGTCCTGCTCACTGAGCAGGCCCTCAACGCGGTGCTTATTGGCGGTGTTCAGGGTAAAGGTTTTCAAGCCGGAAAAACTCATGTCCACACCTGGCCGGTCGGTCATCGGTCGAGGGAATCTGAATCGGCTACGGTCACCCTGCTGGGCCAGCTTCGCAATCAGCGGCCCACCCGGGTAATCCAGCCCCAGCATTTTGGCCGCCTTATCAAAGGCTTCACCGGCGGCATCGTCCAGCGACTCACCTAACAGCTCATACTGGCCAATGCCATCAACCCGTACCAGCTGGGTGTGACCACCGGATACCAGCAACGCCACAAACGGAAATTCCGGCGGTGTTTCTTCCAGCATCGGCGCCAGCAGATGGCCTTCCATATGGTGTATACCGATGGCCGGTACATCCCAGGTGAACGCCATGGCACGGCCACAGGAGGCCCCCACCATCAACGCACCGACCAGACCCGGGCCTGCGGTATAGGCCACGGCATCTATATCCGCTTTCGTCAGCCCGGCTTTATCCAGGGTTTCCTGCACCAGCGGCAGCAGCTTGCGCACATGGTCACGGGAGGCCAGCTCGGGCACCACGCCACCGTACTCAGCGTGCATTTTTACCTGACTGTATAACGCATCAGCCAGCAGGCCCTGTTCACTGTCATAAATCGCAACGCCAGTTTCATCACAGGAAGTTTCAATTCCAAGTACACGCATATCAGGGCTCTACCACTGCAGAAATCATCGGGAACATACCTTCGCAGACGAAGGCGCGGCACATTATCAACCAAAGTCAGCAAAATTTCACCGTCTTGTGCTTTACTCCCGCCTTACAGCTGATTAGAATATCGCGCCTCTGACACAGCTATGCATGAAAATGCCACTGTGGTACGGAGCTTACTAATTCCTATGCTTAAGGAAGTTACCAATGCCATTCGTTAAAGTTAAAGAAAACGAGCCGTTCGATGTAGCTCTGCGTCGCTTCAAACGTTCTTGCGAGAAAGCGGGTGTTCTGGCTGAAGTTCGTCGTCGTGAATTCTACGAAAAGCCTACGTCTGTACGTAAGCGTAAAGCAGCAGCTGCTGTTAAGCGTCACGCTAAGAAAGTAAGCCGCGAAAACGCACGTCGCGTTCGTCTGTACTAAGTTCTAACCTTTATCTAAGGAAGAATTAGTACCGGTAAAGTACTTAAGCACATCTGGGACGGGGACCATCTGAATGTCTACATTGAAGCAGCAAGTTACTGACGAAATGAAAGCAGCCATGCGCGCTAAAGATAAGCTGCGCCTGGGTACGATTCGGATGATCCTCTCCGAGCTGAAACGCATCGAAGTTGACGAGCGTATCGAGCTGGATGATGCACGTGTACTGACTGTTATGGACAAAATGTCCAAACAGCGCCGAGACTCAGCTACACAGTATGATGACGCGGGCCGTGCCGACCTGGCCGACCTTGAGCGACGGGAGCTGGAGGTGATTAAAACTTTCCTGCCGCAAGCGCTGACCGAACAGGAACTGGCAGCTATTGTCAGTACCGCGATTACCGACACCGGTGTACAGTCCATGCAGGACATGGGCAAAGTGATGGCAATCGTCAAACCCCTGGTTCAGGGTCGTGCCGATATGGGCGCGGTTTCAAAACTTGTCAAAGAACAGCTGACAGGGTAAATATTCGCTGTTCCACCCTACCCTGGAACAGTCATGGCCGGACGTATACCACAGAGCTTTATCGATGACCTGCTCGCCCGCGTTAACATTGTTGACGTGCTCGATGGCCGGGTAGATAAGCTCAAACGCACCGGCAAGAACTACTCGGGCCTGTGCCCGTTCCACAAAGAAAAAACCCCCTCTTTTACCGCCAATCAGGAAAAGCAATTCTACTACTGCTTCGGCTGTGGTGCTGGCGGCAACGCCCTCGGCTTCCTGATGGATCACGACCGCCTCGACTTCCCCGAAGCCATTGAAGAACTGGCCAAAATGGTCGGCATGGAAGTCCCGCGCGAAGAACGTACACCCCAGCAGCAGCAACGTGAACAACAGGTTAAAGACATTTATGGCCTGCTGGAAAAAGCCAGCACGTTCTATTGCGACCAGCTGAAAAACCACCCTGCCCGCCAGCCTGCGGTGAACTACCTGCAGCAACGCGGCCTCAGTGGCCAGATCGCCAAACAGTTTGGCATCGGCCTGGCCCCACCGGGCTGGGACAATCTGATCCAGCATATCGGCAATGCACCGGACAAGCTCAAACTGCTTGAACGCTCCGGCATGCTGATCCACAACGAAGACCGCAACAGCGACTATGACCGCT
>JAIBDV010000211.1 GCA_024686055.1 Neptuniibacter sp. | reverse complement strand
GAGCAGCACTCGATGGGCGCTGCCCGCCAAGGCCTCTCTCAACTCATCCAGGGATTCCACTTCCACTTCGATTTCCAGACCCGGCGCGACCTCCCGAGCCCTTTCCAACGCCGCAGTGATCGAACCGGCAGCAAGGATATGGTTTTCCTTGATCAACACCGCGTCATAGAGCCCGATACGGTGGTTATGGGCACCACCGCAGGCCACGGCATACTTCTGCGCCAGGCGCAGGCCCGGCAGAGTTTTACGGGTATCCAGCAGTTTCACCCCGGTGCCAGCCACCTGGTCGGCGTAGTGGCGGGCAATGGTGGCGGTGCCAGACAGAGTCTGCAGGAAGTTCAGCGCGCCGCGCTCGGCGGTCAGAATGCTGCGGGCAGCGCCTTTGGCAAAAAACAGTATCTGGTCGCGTTCAACCAGATCACCATCTTTTACCTGCCAGTCGATCACCATGGTCGGGTCAACCTGGCGGAATACTTCGTTTACCCACTCGGTGCCGCAGACAATGGCCTGCTGGCTGCTGATCACGCGTGCGGTAGCCTGCTGGTCAGCAGGGATCAGCTGGGCGGTAATATCACCGCTGCCAATATCTTCGCTCAGGGCGTGGCGGACGGTGGCGACAATCTCGTCTTTCAGGTCGTGCGTGGTCAGCATAACGAATCAGTACCCGTATTACAGAGGTTGGGGGAGGCTCTGGTATGATAGGCGGCCAATTCTACTAAAATCAGTGCCTTGCCGATAGCCAATGGATGATAACTTCTGCGTAGTGCAACACCGCCTGAGCCAGGCCCGCCAGGCCCCGTCACCGAACTGTAATGCCCGACCTGCCGGGGAGGCTGTGTCGTTGCTGGTGATCCACAATATCAGCCTGCCGCCGGGGCAGTTCGGCAGCGGCCATATTGAGCTGTTTTTCCAGAACCGGCTGCCAATTGATGCGGATCCGTTCTATCAGGAGATCAAAGACATGACGGTCTCCTCCCATCTGCTGATTGAGCGCGATGGCGCGGTGGTGCAGTTTGTCGACTTCGACCGCCGGGCCTGGCATGCCGGGGCCAGCCTGTTTGATGGGCGGGATAACTGCAACGACTTCTCTATTGGCATTGAGCTGGAAGGCACGGACACTCAGCCTTATACCGATCTGCAATATGAAGCTCTGGCAAAGGTGACCGCAGCTCTGCAACAGGCCTACCCGGCGCTGACAGCTGAGCGTATTACCGGCCACAGTGATATCGCCCCGGGGCGTAAAACGGACCCAGGCCCAGCCTTTGACTGGCCCCGTTACCGTGGCCTGCTTGAGTGATGGCACTGTAATTGAGAATTGTTTGCCGATAGAATAGCCCTCCGTTTTACTTGAGAACAGATGCTGCCGATGGAATCGCTGCTGCGCGTAGAAAACCTGAGCTGTGCCTACGATGATCATCTGATTGTTGAAGGCGTGAACTTCGCGGTGAAGCGGGGCGAGATTGCCTGCCTGCTTGGCCCCAGTGGTTGTGGTAAAACCACGGTGTTACGTGCGGTCGCTGGCTTCAGCCCGGTCCATGCCGGTTCTATCTCTATGGCCGGGGATGAAGTCTCCACAGCGCAACAGACCCGGGTGCCTGAACAGCGGCAGATGGGCATGGTATTCCAGGACTACGCCCTGTTTCCCCATCTGAGCGTTGCTGAGAACATCAGTTTTGGCCTCAAACACCAGACAAAAGCAGAAAAGCAGGCGCGAGTGGACGAGCTGTTAACGCTGGTGCGCCTGCCGCTGGATAAGGCCAATAGCTACCCACACGAACTGTCCGGTGGCCAGCAACAACGTGTTGCGCTGGCCCGCGCCCTGGCCCCACGGCCTCAGCTGCTGTTGATGGATGAGCCGTTCTCCAATCTGGACACCGATCTGCGCACCCAGCTGTCGCTGGAAGTGCGGGATATTCTCAAAGCCCAGGGCATCGCCGCCATCGTCGTTACCCACGATCAGCAGGAAGCTTTTGCCATCGGCGACAAAGTCGGCATTTTAGCGGATCAGACCCTGCAGCAGTGGGGCACCCCGGTGCAGCTCTACCATGAGCCGGTGAATGCGCTGGTGGCCGGGTTTGTTGGCAAAGGTGAACTGTTCGATGGCACCTGCGAAACGCCAACGCGGGTACAGACTGAGCTGGGCCTGCTGGAATTCGCCGAGCCGTTCTGCCAGCCTCAGGGCCAGGCGATGCAACTGTTTATCCGCCCGGCAGACCTGCTGCCAGTGGTGGTCGACAATGTCAGTGAAGCCTGTGCCAGGGTGCTGGGCATGGAGTTTCTGGGGGCGGCCACGCTCTACCAGCTGGCGCTGGACAGTGGTCGGGTGGTGGAAGCCGAAGCACGGATGCCATTATCAATTAAAGTGGGCGACCGGGTCGGTGTTGCGGTATCGGTGCATCGACCGATTGCGTTTGGTATTGATAGCTGAGCCTCTGAATCATTGCCGCACGATATGGGTCATTTCACCGCCTAGCCAGGTAATAAAGTCCCATGTTTGCGCCGAGGGCATTTTATGCTCGGGCAATACAAACTGAAACACCCGTTCACATGGCAGTGTTGGACTGAAAGGTTCGATAAGGCTGCCGCTGCGAATGGCGTCGTTGACGTACAAATCACGCAAAATAGCCATTCCCCGTCCCGCAATCGCACTGCTCAGAATCAGATCAGCATTATTGAAGGTTAATTTTCGGGAGACCTGATCATCAAGGTCCGGTAGCCAGGCGGCGAGGTATTTCTGCCAGTGGAAAGTCTCGTGTTCATGGATCAGCTCGCAGTGACGCAGGATATTCAGATCCATCATCTTGCTATGACAGGGCTCGCAGGTCTGACGGGCCAGGAAATCTGCTGAACAGACGACGCGCATCTGCTCATTAGGGGCCGGAATCAGTGGCGTCGGCTCAGTAATGGCCATCGAACTTTCCAGTCTTGGCAATAATCGCAATGCCACATCTACATGCTCTTTGGCGAAGTCTACGTAACGGTTGGTGGCGTTGATGCTGATATCAACCCCCGGATACCGCTGCGAAAACGCCTCCAGTCTGGACACCAGTACGATCGATGAAAAGGAAGGGGCCGCACCAATCGATAAAGGTTTTTGATAGGTCTGTTGGCTGAGGTAAGAAGAAAGATTATCTATGTTGGCATTGATGGTTGAAACCTGGGTGAAGGTATCCTGTACCAGCTCGGTTGGCTCCAGCTTACGGCCTTTCTTGATAAACAGTTTGGCTTCCCATCGGCTTTCCAACTGTTTGATATGATAAGAAATTGTTGGCTGAGAAACATTAAGCTCATTGGCCGCCGCAGAGATGGAACCATGGCGGGCCACTGCTTCCAGTGCCCGTAATTCCTGCAGGGTCGGGATAAAGTGCCGAGGTGATTTCATGCTCGAAACATAGAGATTCTCTATAGTTAAGTCAACAGTATTGATTTGTTTCCAGGTAGGGGCGCTCTATAGACTGAGTCGGCACTGAACCCATCGATGGAGATCAAATCATGCGATCAATAATAAAAAAAACACTCATCTGCGCCGGTTTAATGGCGGCAGCTATCAGCACCTCAAGCCAGGCAGGTAAAACACTGGACGCTGTACTGGCTGACAAGATGCTGGTGGTTGGCACGAACTCTGATTATCGCCCCAATGCCTTTCTGGGGGATCGCAATGAGCTGGAAGGCTTTGATATTGATGTGTCCCGCGAGGTCGCTAAACGGTTGGGTGTGGATGTCAAATTTGTAACCCCCGGCTGGGAAGTGATGACGGCGGGGCGCTGGCAGGGGCGCTGGCACATGGTTGTTGGCTCCATGACGCCAACGACCAAGCGTGCTGAAGTACTGGATTTTCCGGCGACATACTACTTCATTCCTGCCGGTGTCGCGGTTCATAAAAACTCATCCGCCAAATCAATTGCCGATCTCAATGGCAAGGTTTTCGGCGTCGTTTCCACCTCCACTTACCATCGCTACCTTGAGCACAATCTGAAGATTGATGCCGTGGGTACGCCACCTTTCGAATACCAGATCAAACCTCAAGAGATCCGCCTGTACGGTGATATCAACGAGTTCGATGATCTGTCGCTGGGTGAAGGCGTGCGACTGGATGCGGTTATTCAGTCTGTTTCGGTTATCAACCAGGCTGTCAGCAAAGGGTTGCCGGTGAAAATGCTGGGTGATCCGGTTTTCTACGAACCGCTGGCTATCGCGATTGACAAGGGTGATGCCGAGTTTGGCAAAAAGGTCCACGCGATCATCGAAGACATGAAATCGGATGGCACCCTGGTGGGGCTTTCTCGTAAATGGCACGGCGTGGATTACGTGACGGTCAAGTAATCTGACTGCCGAGTAACAGGGTGGCTCTGAAATGAAGACTTCTATTTTTACGACCTCTTTTCAGCGCGGAAAACCTCGCCTGAAAGCTGCGCTGGTTTTTGGAGCCATCGCGTTTGTTATTGCATTTGCGGCCGCGGTGAACACCGGCATTGTCGGGGAGCTGTTACGCCCGGCAATGAGCGAGGCGGTGCTGGTCGGGCTGTGGGGCCGGTTTGCGGTTGCGCTGGTGGTGGGGATTCTCTGCTTTGGTGGTTGCTACGGCCTGCTGGGCCTGCCCCATCGGGTACAGTCCTGGTCTGTCTGGGCCGGGTTAGCCCTGTCAGCATTACTGCTCTTTTATTCCTTTGATCTCAGTTATGAGTTTATCGAACGTAAACTGCCCTTTCTGCTGACGCAGGGGGCCTTTACCACCATTTATGTTTCGGCAATTTCCATTGTGCTGGCATTTACCTTTGCCATGCTGGGGGCGACGGCGAAGCTGTCGGGCATTGCGATTCTGGAAGGGGTGGGGGCTTTTTATACCTCCTACTTCCGTGGTGTGCCATTGCTGGTTCAGTTATTTCTTATCTACCTGGGCTTGCCTCAGATCGGCCTGGTTATCGACCCGGTGCCTGCGGCGATTGCGGCGCTGTCACTGGTGTACGGTGCCTATATGACTGAGATCTTTCGGTCTGGCATTCAGTCGATCCCCCGCGGTCAATGGGAGGCGGCCGATGCACTGGGCTTGCAGCGTATGGTGACGTTCAAGAAGGTTATTCTGCCGCAGGCAATGCGGGTGATCGTTCCACCGACAGGTAACCAGTTTATTTCCATGCTGAAAGACTCTTCACTGGTCTCGGTGGTTGGCGTATGGGACATCATGTTTATCGCCCGAACTCAGGGCAGAGCAGACTTTAAAATACTGGAGATGTTGATTACGGCATCCATCATCTACTGGCTGCTGTCTGTGGTGCTTGAAATGGTTCAGCATCGTATAGAAGCCCACTATTCAAAATCAGTGACCCGGTAACTGCCGGGCCGCAAGCCGGGTTGTAAAAGCCCAGGCTGTTTTCTGGATCGGTTTTCACGCCATTGCCTGGCGTAATGGGTCCAGAGCTTTCTCATACCAGATGATCTTTAATCAACTCCAGCTGTACGGGTAGTCAGAATGAGTTCTACGTATACTTCGCACAGTGCGAACAACAGCCGTGCTACGCGGCTGCCGCTGATCGCTGTGATGGCAAACTCAGGTGAAAGTGGCGACCTGGGCGTCCAGTCGGTTGATAACAAATATCTGCAGGCTGTGATCGGTGCCGCCGGTGCTGTGCCTATTATCGTGCCAACTATTTTCTCGCCGCGAGAATTACAGCAGGTGGTCGACCGTGTAGACGGCATCGTGCTGACAGGTGACGGCTCCAATATCGACCCGGCACGCTATGGTGTTTGCGGTACGGTAGCATCCCATGGCCCCTTTGACCGGGAGCGAGACAGTGTTGCGCTCTGGCTGATCGAACAGGCCCTGAGTCGGGATATACCGATGCTGGGTATCTGTCGTGGGCTTCAGGAGATGAACGTTGCGCTGGGCGGTACTCTGCGCACCGATGTGGTCGAAAATACGGCCTTCTCACTACACTCTGATATTGATATGGCAG
>JAIBDV010000386.1 GCA_024686055.1 Neptuniibacter sp. | reverse complement strand
TGCAGCAGGATGCCATGAACGTCCGGGTTGCTGTTCAGCTTATCGATCTCTGCCAGCAGCTGCTCGGTGGTGGTGCTCTGTGGCAGGGTAACTTTGATCGATTCCATGCCGATGCGGGCACAGGCGTTTACTTTCATCTGCACATAGGTGGCAGATGCAGGGTCGTCGCCAACCAGAATGGTGGCCAGAATCGGCTTGCTGCCGCCAGCGGCTATCAGCTTGTCTACGGCTGCAGCGAGCTGCTGTTCACGGCTTTTGGCCAGGGCTTTTCCATCCAGAATCAGGGCGGGCATAACGTGTCCTCATGGTCGTACGGCGAGAAGGCATTACTTAATGGCTAATGAACCCTGGAGTCACGGATACTTGTGCAGGTAAAGTGACCACAGACCTCTCGCAACAGGCGGTAATACTCGTTAAAAAACAAGTGCTAAAAGTTGAGACGAGATAGTACGGCAAATCGGGCCTCGGCGCAGCTCACTTCAGGATTTATCCCGGTATTCATGGTTGCACATTGAGCATGGAAGGAGGGCTGCGCAGTGTATCAAGTACCTGTTGGGGTGCTGATCGAGGCCAGAATACTCTGCATAGTTGTTGAATACATACGCAGGTGCGTCACAAACCACTGGATTTGCAGCATGGCGAAGCCTGATGTCGGCCGTCTCAGTCAGATGCTGACCTGTGCACAGAGCTGGGCATCAGGGTATGCACAATCAGATTGGGCACCGTGGGCGATATCCCTTAATATGTTCAGCATGTTGGCAGATTACTGCCGACTCCATCGACTGAATTAAGGTGTTGTGAGCACGATGCGCAAGTTTGAAGACTCTTTACCGCTGCAGTTACTGAAAGCCCGTGAGGCCAGCATGAACTTTTTCCGGCCCCTGTTACAGGAGCACGGCATTACTGAGCAGCAGTGGCGTGTATTGCGGGCGTTGTATGCCTATGGTGAGCTGGAGTCGAAACAGCTGGCGCAGCATTGCTGTATTCTCAGCCCAAGCCTGACCGGTATTATCAAACGGCTGGAACAGCAGGCCTATATCCAGCGCCGTAAATCAGCCACGGATCAGCGCCGGACGCTGATCAGCCTGACGGATGCTTCTAACGCTCTGTTTGAAAGGCTCAGCCCTGAGGTTGATCGACGCTATCAACAACTGTTGAACCGTTTCGGCGAAGAGAAACTGCAACAACTTAGCGGCCTGTTGACTGAACTCAGTCGGCTGGAGCCCTGAGTTGGCCTAATCGCAACTCAGCTTGCGTCGAGCAACGATCTCATGGGGGCAGTCGCAGTCGGCGATATCACGCTCCCACACCGGTGGATCACCGATCATATTTTGCAGGGTTTCAATAAACAGTCGTGTGCGCACCGGAAGGTCACGGTGCGGGTACATGATGTAAACATCGCCAATGTAATCGGTCAGCTGGACATCAGTCAGAATAGGCACCAGCGTGCCACAGGCAACTTCAGTCCCCAGCATAAAGCGACCCACCACGGCATAACCTTGCCCCGCTTTAGCTGCTGCGATCATGGTTTCCCCCTCGTTGGTTCGAAACACTGAGCGCATCTGCACGGTCTGTTCTTCGCGTTCACTGTTGTAGTAGTGAATCTGGCTGCCGCTGCGATTCGCCCCGGCATAGGTGATGGCCGGTAGCTCAGCCAGCTCCTCCATTCGTTTCGGTACGCCATTGCGCTCCAGGAATTCAGGGGAGGCAACAATCACCAGCCCAATCTTGGCCAGTCGTCGAGCGATCAGATTGGAATCCTGTGGCGTACCGATACGGATACCCAGATCATACCCTTCACCAATCAAATCTACCCGGCGGTCTTCCAGTCGAAGTTCAACCTCAACATCAGGGTACTGACGCTGGAAAGCCGCGATCGCTGAATGAACATACTGACGGCCAAAGGAAGTGGTGCTGGTAATACGCAGCAGCCCGCGGGGTTCATCGTGGAAATTTTCTGCCAGCACACTGGTCTGCTTCATTAATTCGCGCAGGGTTTTACCCTGTTTGAGCATCTCCAGCCCGACAGACGTGGGAGACAGGGAGCGAGTAGAGCGGTTCAGCAGACGTACGCCAAGGTCCGATTCCAGCTTGCTGATCTGTTTCGAGACAACCGAACGGTCAACATTACGCAGGTCGGCAGCTTTGGCAAAACTGCCATGCTCGACTACATCAACAAATAGCATCAGGCGGCTGGGGGTATCCATCGGGCATTAACCTTCATAGGTTCAGATTGAACAGGCGTTCAGTTTAATGTATTGATTCGTGCGTGTGTAGCATCAATACGATGCTTCGATAGCTGTGTTTCACGTTAAGGATAGCTGTTAGCTGTATTGTTAGTGGTACACGCGCATTAGCAAAAGCTGGTCTGCTGACTGCAAACTTCGATCGAAGCACGCTTTATCGTTGGCATTGACTGGCTGGCCGGGACGCCTTTATCAATCTACTGCTGGCGGGTGTTGGCATCAAGCAAACCTTTGCCCCACCTGTTGCAGCGCGTCCGAACCGGTTACCGAATCCAGACGCGATGGTATCTACAGGGGCTCAGGTGTTACCCCGCCACGCCAAACTCGCTATCCGCCAGGGTAGTCAGTGCCTGCCATGGTGCATGGGGGCTGCTGAGGATTGATTTCACATCGCTGAAGCCCTGCTCACGGGTCGTCCCCGGCGGCATATATTCCTCCAGGTAACTCCAGTTCCAGGGCATCCGGCCTGAGGTTGAGCTGATGCCACGGGCTTTGCTGAAGCCATGACCAAAAATCTGCCCGGTGGCGGTATAGGTGATGTCACGCATGGTGAAGAAAGTATCGCTGTGGTTGTTGATGGTCTGCTTCAGGTTGCTGACCTGGTCTGGCTGAGGGGCCAGACTGGCACCGCTGACACCCCATGCCCGCAGGCGTTGCTGGCAGAGGCCGTCGATCAGTTCACCGACGGAACCCACCGTCGCGCTGATATGCGCGGGGTTGAAATCAGCACCATCGACCATCCGTGAACCCGGAATGGTAGCATGACGGCCGCGACTGAAAGTCAGCTGATACTGCTCCGGACGCAGGCCGCTGTCCTTGATCGACTCGCTGAGCGGGTCCCAGCGTTTGCCATCGGCTTTCATAATGGCGGGGATCACGGCATTGAAGCCGATCGAG
>JAIBDV010000088.1 GCA_024686055.1 Neptuniibacter sp. | reverse complement strand
TGGAAGCCCAGTTCGGCGAATACATCGTCTTCGATAATGGCAATGTCCCACTGATTTGCCAGCGCGATCAGTTGCTGGCGGCTGTGCAGATCCAGGGTGAAGCCCAGCGGGTTATTAAAGGTCGGATTGGTCAGCAGTGCTTTGACGGGCCACTGTGCCAGGGCCTGTTCCAGCGCTACCAGATTCGTGCCACTGACCGGATCGCCCGGAATTTCCAGCACTTTTAGCCCCAGCGCCTCAACACACTGCAGCGTACCGTAATAGCAGGGTGATTCCACGGCGATAATATCGCCGGGTCTGGCTACCGTTCTCAGAGTTAACGCCAGTGCTTCCTGGGCACCCTGGGTGATGATGATCTCTTCACTGTTGCAGGCAAATGCAGTGGCGTTCAGATGGTCGGCCAGTGCATTGCGCAGAGAAGGGTCACCGGGTGGCGCACTGTAGTGGCTGTTACGGTGAGGGTCATCGCTACGTCGACGGGCAGAGCGTGCCAGCTCACGATAGAAATTATGGACTGCAGGCCAGCGTGAATCGGGGTCGGCCGTGCCCAGTGCCAGAATACCGGGCCGACTGGCTGCGCTCAGCACGCTGAAGGCTATCGCGCCCAGGGTGACCTGGCGAGGTTGCACCGGCGGCAGGGGCTGGCAGGGCACAACGACCCGGAAACCCTGTCGTGGCTGAGCCTGAATAAGGCCAGCCTGTTCCAGTTCGCTCAGGGCATGAATGACGGTGTTCTTACTCAGCTGATATTGCTGGCTGAGGGAACGAATCGACGGCAGTCGACAGCCTGGTTTGAATTCAGACTGTTCGATACGTTGTTGCAGTGTGGTTGCCAGTTGCTGATAGCGTTTCATGGGCACAGCTTAATAAAAATAAACAAACAGAGCAGTATTTATATCCCTGTACCCACTTAGGGAGGTGTCACGTGTCTCTTTTTCTGTTGTCGCTCTCTGGTTACAGTCGCTGTTCAATCAGAAGGAGAGAACAATGCTGAACAGGGAACAACGACTGGCGCTGGTGCCCTGGGCGTTTGTCGGGCTCTGGAGTACCGGCTTCATTGGGGCCAAGTATGCGGTGCCTCATATGGAGCCCTTCAGTGTGCTGTTTGTGCGCATGCTGCTGACGCTGGTCATTTTTGCCGGGCTGCTGTGGTGGCGTAAGCCGAAGTGGTGTACCCCGACCCAGGCGGGTCATCAGCTGGTGGTTGGCTTTCTGGTGCATGCCTGTTACCTGGGTGGGGTATTTGCCGCCATCGACTGGTCGATGCCAGCCGGGGTCGCGTCAGTGATTATGGGGCTGCAGCCATTGCTGACGGCACTGATTGGCTGGCTATGGCTCAGTGAGCGGTTGAAAGGCTCACAGTGGCTGGGGCTGGTGCTGGGGCTGGTGGGCGTGCTGATGGTGATCAGCCAGACGTTTCAGGGCGACACCGGTAGTGTGGGCTGGAATGCCTGGCTGGCCAGTGGCATCTCGCTGATGGCGATCTCGGTCGGCACCCTGTATCAGAAGCGCTTCGGTGGCGGGGTAGATCTGATGGTCGGCGCATTCTTCCAGTACATCGCAACGGCGCTGGTGCTGGGGCTGCTGGCCTGGCAGTTTGACTCAGGTGTGGTGGTGTGGAACTGGCAACTGATCGGCGCGCTGGCCTGGCTGGTGCTGGTGCTGTCGGTGGCCGCTATTCTGCTACTGCTGGTGATGATCCGCGAAGGAGAGGCCAGTAAAGTGGCCAGTTACTTCTACCTGGTGCCTGCCTTGACGGCACTGGAAGCCTGGCTGCTGTTTGATGAAACCCTCAATAGCATCGCGCTGGTGGGCATTGTTGTTGCCATCAGTGGTGTCTATCTGACGGTGCGCCGGCGGGCCTGAATCGGCTGTCGGTCCATGTTCTGCATCGGGTATGATGCAGAACATGGATATGATGTAGAGCCTGGTCGATGCCTGAATTACCTGAAGTTGAAACAACCCGCCGGGGTATTGCGCCCCATATCAAACACCGCACCGTGACCGAGCTGGTGGTACGCCAGTCTAAGCTGCGCTGGCCGGTGCCGTCTGAACTGCATGAAGTTCTGCCTGGCCAGCCGGTGCTGTCTGTTGAGCGTCGGGCCAAATACCTGCTGATCGAGTTTGCTTCCGGCACCTTACTCGTACACCTGGGTATGTCGGGCAGTTTGCGGCTGGTGTCCGTTGAGCAGGAAGCCAATAAACATGATCATGTGGATATCTGCTTCGATAATGATATGGCGCTGCGCCTGCATGACCCACGCCGGTTTGGCGCGGTACTTTGGCAGCCGCAGGGCGAGACGCACAGCCTGCTGGCCTCCCTCGGCCCGGAGCCGCTGACCGATGCCTTTACCGCTGAGCATCTGGCCGCCTGTGCAAAAGGTCGCCGCTCGGCGATTAAAACCTTTATCATGGATAATCATGTTGTTGTGGGCGTTGGTAATATCTATGCCAACGAAGCGCTGTATGCTGCAGGCATTGATCCCCGGCGTCAGGCGGGCCGTATTTCAGCGGCGCGGCTGGCACGGCTGGTGGATGAGATAAAAACGGTGCTGGCTCGGGCGATCGCCCAGGGCGGTACTACATTGAAAGATTTTGTTGGTGGTGACGGCAAGCCGGGCTATTTTGCCCAGCAGCTAAATGTCTATGGTCGAGCAGGGGAGCCCTGTCCGGGTTGTGGCCGCGCGCTAAGTGAAGTCCGGTTAGGTCAGCGTGCCACGGTCTTTTGCAGTCACTGTCAGCGCTGATAAAGGATAGGGAATGGGTCAGGCGGAACAGAAGGACATGGCGTTTGAGCAACATCGACGCTGGTATCGGCAGCAGCTGGGGATTGAGCTCTGGCTTGCCCGGCGGGAGATCTTTCCGCTGACCGAATTGGGCATTCATGCCGAACTCTATCATCACCATGAGGACTCACCCACGCTGATTTTTCTGCCCGGCATCGGCACCTATGTCGAGCTGTATGCAGAACTGCTGGGCCGTTTGAGCGACAAAGGTTTTAATATACTGGCGATCGACCCACCCGGTCATGGTTACTCTGAGGGCAGCCGTGGAGCTTATACCGTGGAGCAGATTGATCAGGCGGTGAGCCTGGCCATCGATAAGCTCAGCCCGCGTTATAAAGGTGCATTCGGCGTCTTTGGTTTCTCGATTGGCTCGTTGCTGGCGGTCAGCGCGGCTGAGCAGGACAGTCGGGTCGAGTCTATTCTCTGTAGCACGCTGTTACTGCCCGATCTGCCACCGGATATGCTGCACTGGGCCGGCTGGCAATGGACCTGGAGTAGCGCATTTTTCTTCCCGCAGCTGGAAGTCCCGCTGGGTCATATGATGGACTTCCGTCAGCTGATTGCCGGGCACCCGGCGGCAGCGGCCATCAATGAGGACCCGCTGATTGTGACGAACTATCCGCTCTCGACTCTGTCCAGCCTGTTTAATCACTGCTGCGGTATTGTGAGTAAAGAATATGGCTTTAAAGCGGCGATCATTCACGGTGACCGTGACGAGGTGCTGCCGTTAAGTTATTCGGAACGGGTGGTGAATCATTGTCGCCATCCACTGGAGCTGTTTCCGGTACCCCGCGCCAGTCATATGATGCCCTGGTTGCAGACGCCGGTGATGCTTGACGTCGCCAGTGACTGGTTCCACCGCTCGCTGGGGTAGTTGCTGCAACAGCAATGAATGGCCTTTCACCAAAGCATCAATCGGTTGTCATAAAAGATTCACCGGCTGAGGCGCACTATTAGCGGCAGACAGGACTAACCGAAGGTCTGCCGTTATGAATACGCTGCGGGATAAGCTGGCCAGTTTCGATCTGATCGCCTTTCAATGGTGTCTGGGGTACAACCGCCTGAGTGGGGTGGCGTTACTGAGCCGCCAGATTTCACGCTGTGGGGATGGCCCTCTGTATGCCCTGCTGGGTATAAGCCTGGCACTGCTGGAGCCCTATGCGGGTGAGGCGTTTCTGTACAGTGGCGTGCTGGCATTTATGCTGGAATTACCCCTGTATCTGCTACTGAAGAATACTTTTCGCCGCGACCGTCCCTGCCATCGCCATGCCAGTTGTACGGCAGCGATCGAGCCCTCCGATAAATTCAGTTTCCCCTCCGGGCATGCCGCGGCGGCATTCGTGTTCGCCACTCTGATCAGTCATCACTACCCTGGTTTTGCTGCCCTGGGTTATAGCGTTGCCGGGCTGATTGGTCTGTCGCGCGTTATGCTGGGGGTGCACTACCCCTGTGATATTGCGGCCGGTGCTTTGCTGGGAATCAGCAGCGCTACCCTGGCGCTGAACCTGTACGGACTACTTTGATATGCGAATTCTTTACGGTGTACAGGCGACGGGTAACGGACATATTACTCGGGCCCGGGTGATGGCCCCGGCGTTGGCCGCGGCCGGTGTTGAGGTGGACTTCCTGTTTAGTGGGCGTGATCCGGATCGCTACTTCAGCATGGAGCCCTTCGGGGATTATCAGACCCGTCGGGGCCTGACATTTGCGCTGAATCAGGGGCGGGTTGACTGGTTTAATACTTTGCGCAACTTGCACCTGCGCCGTTACTGGCAGGATGTGAACGCGCTCGACCTGTCCGGCTATGATCTGGTGCTGACCGATTTTGAGCCGATCACGGCCTGGGCCGCGCGTAAGCAGAAGGTGCCCAGTATCGGGCTGGCTCACCAGTATGCGTTTATGTGCCCGGTGCCCGGCCATATCAATCCGCAAACCATGGCGAAAATGGTGCGCTGGTTCGCCCCGGTCGACCAGGCCATTGGTTTGCACTGGCACCACTTTGGTCAGCCCATGCTGCCCCCGTTGATTCAGCCGCCATCTCTGCCTGTCAGCCATGTGCCAGACAAAATTCTGGTGTATCTGGCATTTGATCAGCGTGCGGCGCTGGTAAGCATGCTGCGGCCATTCCCGGAGTACCAGTTTTATATCTACACCGACATTGCCGAACCGGTCGATCAGGGGCATCTGCATTTTAGGCCTTTCAGTCGAGATGGCTTTCAGCAGGATCTGGCATCCTGCGCGGGGGTGATTTGTAACGCGGGATTTGGTCTGATCAGCGAGGCGGTTCAGTACGGTAAAAAAATTCTTACCCGGCCGTTAAAAGGTCAGCTGGAGCAGATGAGCAATGCCCGGGTGCTTGAGCAGCTGGGGCTGGCGGTGGTGATGGCCGATGGGGATGAATACCTGCTGGAAGCCTGGCTGGAGCGGCATGCGCCGATTGCTCAACCGTGGCCGGATGTGGCACCGGTGCTCAGCCGCTGGTTGGCGGACGGCGCTCAGACGCCGGTGCAGGCACTGGTTGAACAGTTATGGGCGGTGGAATCTGTCGTGGGTCAGGTTCAGTCAGGCTGAAAGCTGGTTATAGAATTGACCTGCTGGCACAATCACTGCTCTCTTTCTGTCAGCATGGAATCGCACATGACCACGGGCATTATTCTGGGATTGATGGCAGCTCTGCTGCAGTCGATCACGTATGTATTTAATGCAACCTTCAGCGCCCGCTACCAGGTCAGTGCTGTGACGCAGTTTGTGCTGACCCACCTGATTGTGGGGGGGTTGTCGTTACTGGTGTTGCCATGGGTGTGGGTGCCACAGATTCTTCAACCGCAGCTGTACATCCTGCCGTTATTGGCCGCCATGCTGACTTTCCTTGCCGGACAGATCGCTTTGTACCGGGCTATTCAGTTGTCTGTGGCTTCCCGGGTATCCCCTTTACTGGGAATTAAGGTACTGGTGCTGGCGCTGGTTGGCGTGCTGTGGTTGCACGAGCAATATCAGGTGGAGCAATGGCTGGGAGTGCTGCTCTGTGTGACCGGGGCTGTCTGGCTAAGCCTCAGTGGTGGCACAGTTGATCGCTCAGCACTGCTCTGGGTGGTCATTACCTGTGTTGGCTACGGCCTGTCTGATCTGTTTATTCTTGAGCTGATTCAGCGTTTCGATACGGTGTCGCCGTTGCATGCTGCCGGTGTCAGTGTGTCACTCTGTTATCTGATGGTGGGCCTGATATGTCTTGTCTGGTGGCCCCGAATCCGTAATCGGGAGCTATTACTGGCCTGTTTCCCCGGCGCCCTGAGCTGGTTTTTGGCGGTGGCCTGCCTGTTTGGCTGTTTTGCTTTTATTGGCGTGGTGTTTGGTGGCATTGTGCAATCATCACGTGGTGTTATTTCTATTATTCTTGGCCTGGCCCTGGCCTGGTGGGGCTTTCGCTTTGCCGAGCCAATGCCGATACGGCGGGTGTTTGTGCAGCGTTTCTCTGCCGCCAGCCTGATGCTGGTGGCGATTACCATGTTTACGCTGGGTGCGACCTAGTGACGGGGAAATCTGCCCGGCCCTGGCGACGCTGGCTGTTTGAGCTGGCTGCGGTGGTGCTGATTTTTCTGCTGGTTGATCAATGGCGCAGTCGCGCGCTGCTGGCGTCGACGGTGCCTGCCCCCGCTAGTGTATTGCCAGTGCTGGCGGGCCATACTGCAACCCTGCCTGCCAGTGGCCCGACGCTGGTCTATTTCTTTGCCCCCTGGTGTACGGTCTGTCATCTGAGTATTGGTAACCTGGTTGCGTTGTCCCGCCAGCAGCCCGAGTTGACCATCCAGCTGGTGGCGCTGGATTACTCGAGTGTTGAAGAGGTCCAGCGGTTTATTGCCGACCAGCAGTTGCCTTTTGCGGTATTACTGGGCAACCGCCAGACCGCTGTTGCCTGGCAGATATCTGCCTATCCCACCTATTATCTGGTGAATAAGCAGGGGCAGATAACCGCGCGTAGTATGGGATACAGCACGCAGCTGGGGCTCTGGGTGCGGGCGCAGCTTTAATTCTATTTTTCTGACCAGGCGCTGCCGCCTTGCTATTGTGGCTAGGGTGTTGATGTGGATTCTGGTCTTCATGGAGGTTTTATGAATAAAACAGCACTGATTACCGGGGCCGGTAGTGGTATTGGGCAGGGCGTTGCCTGCGCGTTAGCAGAGCAGGGCTATCATATTATTGCGACCGATCTGTCGCTGGACGCAGCGCAGCGCACCGTGGCGATGATCGTTACACCGGGTGGCAGTGCGCAGGCGCTGGCGATTGATGTCTCGAACCAGGCATCCATTGATGCGGCGTTTGATAAGCTGGCAGATCAGCGGGTTGATCTGCTGGTGAATAATGCCGGGTTGCAGCATGTGTCACCGCTGGAGGAGTTTCCGCCGGAAAAATTCAGCCTGTTAATTCAGGTCATGCTGACCGGCACGGCGATGATGACGCGGGCCTGTTTGCCGAAAATGCGCGAGCAGGCGTTTGGTCGAGTGGTGAATATTGGTTCGCTGCACTCACTGGTCGCTTCGCCGTTTAAAAGTGCCTATGTGGCGGCCAAGCACGGTCTGGTTGGGTTCTCTAAGGTGGTTGCGCTGGAAACAGCGGATACGGATATCACCATCAATACGCTGTGTCCGGCGTATGTGAAGACGCCGCTGGTTGAAAAACAGATTGCTGATCAGGCGAAAAGCCATGGTATCAGTGAAGAGCAGGTGATTAACGAGATCATGCTTAAGCCGATGCCGAAGAAAGCGTTTATCACGGTGGAAGAGCTGGCGGGTACGGTCAGCTTCCTGGCATCTGATCACGCACGTAATATTACCGGTGAGACCATCACTCTGGACGGTGGCTGGACGGCGCAGTAATTGAGGCGGCTAAAGAAGATAAAAGAAAGGCTCTGAACCTGTGGGTCAGAGCCTCATAGCGTGCTGTGAGTGCGCACCGTCTGAATAGCCGTACAGCGGTGCGTGCAGCATAAAAAGGGGGGATGCTTCATTCCCTGAAGCGATCCCCCCGTCTGGTATCCGTTACCCTGTGGTGTCTAATCCGCGTCCTGCGGGCATCCTTTCGGTCCATTCACCACGTTGCGAGCCGTCCTTTTCATTCAGTCCATGAACAGGAGATCCACGGTCTTTATTATGGTGGTTAAGGCAGGGTTTGGTATAAGAAAAGTTCCTATTTTACCTACACAGTTAGTACTGTTTTTATAGGAACAGAATCGATCTGGATGCACTGCCAACCTGGTGCCAGAGATTAATCCCGTCTGGCTCATAGACAATATGAGCCAGCCAGGCCACACTCATTGCTGATGTCTTGTCGGGGTGCTTCAGAAATGAAGCTGAGATTAAACCCGTAGAACCTGATCCGGCTAATACCGGCGTAGGAAGCGAGATAAACCGCAGCTGTCTCATCTATACCCTGCGGCTTGTCCATAAGTGGATTATTTGCGGTGACCGATTTTTTATGGAATCTGGTTGCCCTGGTTGAGTTTCTTAACCGTTGCTGCGCAGGCAGCAGTCCACCTCTCCTGAGTGTTTTACTGATCCCCGTCTGACCCAAACGATAACCGTACTGTGGCCTTTGTGCACACAGCGATACAGATAATAAGGTTCGCGTGATGACAGACAATTCTATGCTCAGCCAGACGGCCGAAGTTGATAAAGCTTCCGTCCAGCCATTCCCAAAATCCCGTAAAGTGTATATCCAGGGAAGCCGCCCGGATATTCAGGTGCCGATGCGTGAGATCAGCCTGGACGCAACACCGACCGATATGGGTGGTGAAGTGAACGAGCCGCTGTACGTGTATGACACCTCGGGTCTGTATACCGACCCTGCCGCTGATATTGATGTGCGTACCGGCCTGCCAGCACTGCGTCAGAACTGGATTCTGGAACGTGACGACACTGAACAGCTGGACGGCATGACCTCTGAGTATGGTCGGGTACGCGAAGCTGACCTGCGCCTGGATCACCTGCGCTTTGATCTGCAGCGTAAGCCGCGTCGTGCCCAGGCGGGTAAAAATGTCTCGCAGCTGCATTATGCGCGTAAGGGGATTATCACCCCTGAGATGGAATACATTGCCATCCGCGAGAACATGAAGCTGGCCAAATCCAAGGCTGATGGCAACGTGGTTGCGCAGCAGCATCCTGGTCATAGCTTCGGTGCCAAATTACCGGATGAGATCACCCCGGAATTTGTCCGTCAGGAAGTGGCTGAAGGGCGGGCGATTATCCCGGCCAACATCAACCACCCTGAGCTGGAGCCGATGATCATTGGTCGAAACTTCCTGGTGAAGATCAATGGCAACATTGGTAACTCGGCACTGAGCTCTTCTATTGAAGAAGAAGTGGAGAAGATGACCTGGGGTATCCGTTGGGGTTCCGATACCATTATGGATTTATCTACCGGTAAAAACATTCATGAGACCCGTGAATGGATTTTACGTAACTCACCTGTGCCAATTGGTACTGTACCAATTTACCAAGCATTAGAAAAAGTAAACGGCATCGCTGAAGACCTAACCTGGGAAATATTCCGTGATACTTTAATTGAGCAAGCTGAACAGGGCGTAGAC